>JAIXPV010000180.1 GCA_027486105.1 Runella sp.
AAAAAGAATTGTGGTTCCTCCAGGAATGGGCACCAACGACACCCACGAGAAAGAATCTGGGTCATCTGATTGGAAGGCGACAAATGCGATTTCGCCCGCTGAAAATCCCTTCAACCAAATACATACCAAGAACAGACTAAGGTAGATTTTCTTCATAAAATCGGGAATAAAGAGGTTGATAATACACTAAGGAGTGAGTGAGTTTGTGCCTGTTAGCGCATCGAACTGACTACCGACTTTAGCAGTCATTTTTTTAACCTGACCTATCGTATGAAGCCTCGGAGGGGTATAGGTTCTTTTAGACGATGAGGCCAGTTCTTTTTTAGTGAGTAGCGTTTGTTTCATCCTTCTGATAGGCTTTTCTAATCAGACGAAAAACATTTTAGAAAGTCACGCCCCTACATCTACCTAACTTACTGATTATAAACCAATGACAATATAAAAACATCCATAAGTGAGCATCAAAACATACCAATCAAAATAAAGCACCCACGAAACTTGAATTCTTTAAGAAGGATTCCACCAATTAAAAAATGGCTGATAGGGATATTATTTTTTCAATAAACAAACGCCAACAAAGTCAGGCGTTCATTTATTAAGGCATAAATAATCCTGCCAATCTGTCAGAGTTTAAGGTAGTGGCAAAGAAATTGCCGACATTTGTTAAAAATATTGAACAGTAGCGTACACCTATTTATTATGACAACAGACAACGGAAATGACATAACTGCGGACGAAACGACAGCCCCCGTAGAAGGCACAGAGACACCCGTAGAAATAGCTCAAGAAACCGAGACCACGGAAATCGAGAAATTACAGGCTGAGATTACGGAATTGAAAGACAAATACCTACGCTTGTATGCCGATTTTGAGAATTTCCGTCGCCGCACCGCCAAAGAAAAATTAGAATTGATTTCAACCGCCAATGAAGAATTGATGAAGGCAGTATTGCCCGTCGTCGATGACTTTGAACGTGCCATGTCTTCTTTTGAAACAACAACCGACATTGTGCCGTTAAAAGAAGGAGTTGGGTTAATTTATACAAAATTCTCAAAAACATTGGAAAGCCGAGGTCTTAAACCTATGGTTTCTAAAGGTGAAACATTCGACGCTGATTTACACGAATCCATCACGCAGTTCCCCGCCCCAAGCGACGACTTGAAAGGCAAAGTGATTGATGAAGTTGAGAAGGGGTATTTTTTAAATGAAAAAGTAATTAGATACGCTAAAGTGGTCGTAGGAAGTTAATTAGGTTATCCGTTATCTGTTGACCGTTAATCGGAGTAAACTTATTCAGATAACTAATAACAGCGGGGCCGCCCGCGCGGTAACGATTAACATTAAAAAAATGGCACAAAAAAGAGATTATTACGAAATTCTTGGCGTTAGCAAAACGGCGGCAGATGATGAAATAAAGAAAGCCTACCGTAAGCTGGCGATTAAGTATCACCCCGACAAAAACCCCGACGACCCTTCTGCCGAAGAGAAGTTTAAGGAAGCAGCCGAGGCATATGGGGTCTTGAGTGACCCTGAAAAACGCAAGCGCTACGACCAGTTTGGCCACGCTGGCATGGGGGGCAATGGCGGTTTTGGCGGAGGTCAAGGTTTTGATATCAATGATATATTTTCACAATTCGGCGATATTTTCGGTGATGCATCACCATTTGGCGATATTTTCGGCAATGGTGGCGGGGGCGGCGGACGCCGCGTACGGCGCGGTACCGACCTGCGTATCAAGTTAAAACTCGATCTGCGCGAGGTTGCCGAAGGAGCTGAAAAGAAAATTAAAGTAAAACGCTACGTGGGCTGTAACACCTGCGGCGGCAACGGCTCAAAAAACGGAGCATCCCTCAAAACTTGTACCACCTGCAACGGCAACGGTCAGGTACGCAAAGTAGTGAGCACCATGCTTGGACAGATGGTTTCGACCAGCACCTGCCCTACTTGTAACGGGGAAGGTAAAATTGTAACCGAGCGTTGCGAAATCTGCGCGGGCGAAGGCCGCGTACTGGAAGAAGACGTAATCAGCATCAAAATTCCTGGCGGCGTAGCCGACGGAATGCAGCTTTCGATGAGCGGCAAAGGAAACGTACCGCCCCGAGGCGGCGTGGCTGGCGATTTACTCATCGTGGTGGAAGAGGAGGAAGACGAACAACTAAAACGTGACGGTAACAACCTCGTCTATGATTTGCACCTCAACTTCGTTGATGCCGCTCTCGGCACCACTGCCGAAGTACCTACCCTCGACGGAAAAGCCCGCGTGCCGATTGAAGCGGGTGTACAAGGTGGAAAAATCCTGCGCCTCAAGGGAAAAGGCATCAAAGAGCTCAACGGATACGGTCGCGGCGACCAATTGATTCACGTCAATATCTGGACACCCAAGCAACTCAGCGCGGAAGAACGCAGTATTCTCGAAAAACTAAAATCTTCTCCCAACTTCCAGCCCAAACCAGGTAAGAACGAGAAAGGATTCTTTGAAAAAATGAAAGATTTCTTTCATTAATCGCTGAATAAATATGAACGAAACGGGTGGCATTGAGCCATCCGTTTTTTTGTCATTCCCCTCCTTAAACTAGCCCCAGAAACCCCAATATTCTTATTTGGCTTGCGGCCTTTAGTACGCCTACATTTTTTCTACCCTTCAACATACACGCTGGCGGCCAAACTATTTTTTAAAATCTTAGGTTGAAAAGTAGACACCTAAGTACAATTCGAATTATTCCAAATCAGTCATGCGTCGCGAAATTCTTGAAACGATTAAGTTAAGTATTCCCATCATCATTGCCCAACTGGGAGTTATTCTCATGGGTGTTACCGACAATCTGATGGTGGGGCGGTTTCTGGGTGCAGTGCCGTTGGGCGCGGCAGGCTTGGCTACTTCGCTGTCATTTCTGGTCACGAGCATTGGTTTTGGCGGATTAGGTGTTATTGCGGTGCTCATTTCTCAAGCCAAAGGACAAAATGATACGGCTGAGATAGGGCGTTTGTTTCGGGCGGGGCTTTACGTAGCCATTTTGATGAGTATTGTACTAGGGCTCGTAGGAGCGGCTATTGGAATGAATATGGACGCTTTAGGCCAAACCCCCGAAGTAGCCCGCTTGGCCGAGCCATTCATGTATTATTTAAGCGTTTCTACTTTGCCGTTATTGATATTT
>JAIXPV010000294.1 GCA_027486105.1 Runella sp.
ATGCCGGCCGTGTAAAGATTTGGTCGTGGTTTAAGTCACCGCCTTTTATATCGCCTCCGATATAATTATGATTATATTCTTCCATTTGAGCCGTATTGAGCGTATGTCTTGCCAAAATACGCTCTCTAAAACCTGGTGCAAAGCGTTCAATCTGACTTTCTATCGTATGTGTCACGTCTTTAATAGAACCGTTTGGGACATGACAATAACCCCACAAAACATGCTTGTCTTTGGGCGCACGGGTAGTATCATAAAGGCTTTGTTGGGCTAACAACACAAAAGGTCTTTCAGCGTGGGAGCCATTCCAAACCGATCGTTCGGCAGCCGCTATTTCCTGAAAAGTATTCCCAAGGTGCAGCGTACCAGCAGCTCTACATTCTTCGGATCGAAAAGGAACGGGGCCGTCCAACGCCCAATCAACTTTAAAAACACCCATTCCATAACGGTATTTTTCAAGTTGCCATTTATAAATAGCAGAAAACCGATGTCCCGCAATTTTCAGTAACTGGCGCGGTGTAATGTCAAATAAAATTGTTTTGGCGGAAGGTAGTTGCGAAAGTGATTGAACGTAAAGATTTGTTTCAATTTTGCCTCCAATTGACGTAAAATACGAAGCTAAGGCATTACTGATTTGCTGAGAGCCTCCTTTCGGAATAGGCCACCCTTGCACATGCCCTGCAGTCAGTAAGACCAGACCAATGGCGGAGGTCGTCAAGTGGCTGAGGGGTAAAATCGAATGTGCCGCCATTCCTGCCCATAGCCCTTGCGCGGCTGGTGTTTTGAACTTTTTAACCAACCAAGACGCTGGCGGTAAAGCATTAAGACCGAATTGAGCAAAACTAATCGGGTTTTCGGGAAAGCGCAACGGCCCCAAAATGCCCGAAATAATTGACGACCAGTGTTTTTTAAGGGGGTTTATCAAGGAAAGGTAATTTGCTTCATCTATTCCCAATAATGAAGCTGTTTTGTTGATAGATTGGCAAAGTATCGCTGCGGTTCCATCGTCAAACGGGTGGGCTGCGGCAATAGGAGAATAAATATATTCCAAACCGTGTTTTTCTAACGGCAAAGTGTTAAAAAAAGGAGAGGCCGCTGCCATAGGATGAATGGCGGAACAAATATCGTGCTTAAAACCTGGCAGCGTTAACTCCGCCGTTCGTAAGCCCCCTCCAATCGTAGATTTTCCTTCTATCAGCAAGACTTGCAGTCCTGCTTCTTGAATTGTAATAGCCGCGGCTAGACCATTAGGGCCTGAACCCACCACCACAGCATCAAAATCATAGCTTTTGGTCCCCCGAAAAGAGGGCTGGATAGTAGTAGAGGATTGATTATTTTTCAATGGGCTAAAATTTGTATATCAGTCTTGCTCCTTAAAAAAGGGGCATTTTTATTTTTCAGGTTTGAACAACACCGCCCCATCATGCTTGATTTGCCAGGCCGTAATAGGGTTGAAATGGTAGCCGCCAGTCTCGCCGCGCGCTTCCACCAATTGCTTCAAGGTGGGCTGTGTATAGCCTGTTTCGTCAGTGACACGGCTCATAATCTCGGTTTCGTCGCCTTTCCACTGCCACAAATACCGAAAAGCGGTGTGTGCTTTGTCCAGAATCGGGTCCTGAAGGGTGGCAGAGTGCCACGACTTGCCAGCATCCGTGCTGACTTCCACCCGTACCACTTTCCCGCGGCCGCTCCAAGCAATGCCACGAATCTCGATCCAGCCTTTTTCTACGCGTTTGGGATAAGAAGGAAAGGTAATGATGGAACGGGCATCCAGATCAAAACTGAACTGCCGCACTTTGCCGTTGACGCCTTCGGTGTATTTGGAGGTTTCTTCGCGGGTCATAAACGGCTGGTCCGAAAGCTCCAGTCGGCGCAGCCATTTAACGCTCGTGTTTCCTTCCCAACCTGGCAAAAATAAGCGCAGCGGATAGCCCTGCTCGGGGCGGAGGGCTTCGCCGTTTTGGGCGTAGGCCAGAATGGCATCGTCCCAGCCTTTTTTGACGGGAATGCTGCGTGTCATAACGGCGGCATCGCCTCCTTCGGCCAAAAACCACGTGGCGTTGGGTTTGACGCCCGCTTCCCGGAAAATCGTGGAGAGTTTCACGCCCGTCCATTCGCTTTGGCTGGTCAACCCGCACACATCCTGCGGCCGGAGGGTTTCTTTACCCGAACGAAAATTGCCCGAACATTCCAAAAATGCAATGCGCGATACCGACGGAAAACGCTTTAGATCAGCTACTTTAAAAATAAGAGGTTTTTCCACTAACCCATGAATCAGCAATTCGTGTTTGGTGGGATCAATGGCTGGTACGCCGCCGTGGTTACGTTCAAAATGCAGGTCAGAGGGCGTAATCATCCCGTAAATATCCTGTAACGGCGACCGCGAAGAGGTGGCGGAGGGATCTTTGAGCAGTTTTTCAAACACCGACCGGGTGCCAAGCTCTCCCGGAGGCACCCCCGGGACTTTGGTGGGGTCATCGTCCAATGCTGATTGGGAAATGGCTTTTTGGAGGGTTTGTCCGTGCGCGTTTTGGACAAGGGCTACGGCGACCGTGGCTGCTCCGCCGAGAAGTTTACGCCGGGAGAGCTTCTCCGTAAACTGACCGAGTTGAATGAGTTTGGTTTTCATTTTACTTCTGGTCCTCCTTTTCTATCGTCTGGAACAAACAATTTTTGAGCGGGCATGATGACTTTGGGGAGCGATTTGGCATCGATTACGGTTTTTTCGTCAATGAGTTTGTTGGCGCTCAACAGATAGGCTGTCAAATGATAGACCTCTTCGTTGGTCAGCGAACCGGGTTGGTTGAACGGCATGGCCCGGCGGATGTAGTCAAACACCGTGGTGGCGTAGGGCCAGTAATTACCGATGGTTTTTTCGGTCTGTTTACTTTTTTCTTGAGAGGTTGTGGTCACTAACGAGCCGTTTGGGCCGCCGATACCGCCCGTGCCGTGGCAGGCTACACATTTGGCATCAAAGATGATTTTTCCTTTGGCGGCCAAACCTGAACCTGCTGGCAGCCCTTTGCCGTCGGGGCGGATGTCAATGTCTAATCGGTCAATTTCGGCTTGGGTAGCGACACGTCCAAAGCCAAAGTGAGCGGGATGTTGCGTAGTGTCAGACATCGCCAAATACTGGTTTGATGGCTTAAAAGTGTTGTTTCTGGTATACAAAACTCCCAAAACGGAAAACAGGATTGGGAGTTGAATATACAACTTGAAAATTACGCCAAAAGGTTTTTGCATTGGATTCAGTTGGGTTATTCGGTCAAATTGTAACGAATGGGTAAGTTAAAACAAATTGAGAAAAAATAGGTGTAATGCTTCTGAATGTAGGGTGATTGCATCAAACGTTAAGTTGACTCAGTAGCGTCATTAAATAGGCATCATCCCGAGCAGCTTTCTTGCGTTTGCGCTTTAAACTCATTTTAGTCGGGTCTCGGCTTTTCAAACTAAGGGCCAATTTGCGGATTGTTGA
>JAIXPV010000573.1 GCA_027486105.1 Runella sp.
CATTCTTCTTATTTAGATTGACGAAATTATATGCTTAGCTTCCCCAAGAATTCAGCTTGAGCCACAATATACTCTAATATAAACTGCTTAAAACCAGATCAAAGCCATTTGCCAAATTTGTGCTTTACGTCTCGTATACTCACTACTTTATGGAAACTAAGTTGTTGGTAAAAATGATAACTCCCTGGCTTTGAGGTATCAATGCAGGCAATTATGGTGTGATAACCATCTTATTTAACAGCGCTCAATCAGGATAGTGGGCAGTTGTATTCCAATGCCTCTTCCCTGAAAATCTTTGGCATCTATACCTGAAAAATCTGAATATGATTGCCGCAAGTATCGTCAAAAACCGCCAGTGTAGCACCACCCATACGTGTGGGTTTCATGCTAAAAATGACCCCTGCTTTGTCCAGTCGTTCGTGTTCTTTTTCAACGTCGTCAACGTGGAATGCCGTCATTGGAATCCCTGCTTCATACAGCGCCTTTTGATAGATTTTTGCGGGTGGAAAACCCATGGGTTCGAGAACCAATTCGACGCCGTTTAGCTCTTCGCTCGAAACTACCGTCAACCATTTGTGCTCACCCATTGGGATTTCTGTTTTTTTTACAAATCCTAATACATCCGTATAAAAACGAAGGGCTTTTTCCTGATCTTCGACAAGGATACTTGTGAGTTTTATTCTCATTGTTTTTTAGTTAGTGGAGGTACAAATGTCGGTATTGATGCTAGGTTAGGTGTCTTGAAAATTGCTTTTTTTTAACGAAAGATAATACGGTAAAAATCGTAAAGAAGATTGGGTAATGGGTTGTGGGTGAATATGTTGGCTTTTATAAGCGGTTGGCGTTATGTTGGTGTAACGTTTGAAAAGGCCCTTAAATGAACTTACACTATCGAAGCCAACGGCAAAACAAACTTCCGAAATGGTTAAGTCAGTTTTAAGCAATTTTTTTGCTTGTTCAATTCGTACTTCGGTCAGGTATTGGTGAGGCGTTTTTCCGTAAACCAGTTTGAAAAGCCGAAGAAAGTGAAATTTAGAAAAGTAGGCTTCTTTGGCTATGTCTCGAAGGGCGATAGGATTGTCAAAGTGGTTGTCAATAAATTTTTTAGCTCTGATAACTTGCCTGCATAAATAGTCTTTCGGAAACACTGTTTTCCGGATTGAGATAAATTGTTGCTGATAATAGGTCATTTTGAGTGGAAAGGTTTGCCCAAATTTAGCCGTTTTTTGGAAATGAGCAGCTTCAAAAGATATGGCACATTTCTTTTACAAGTAAGAAGAAATGGTTCATTTATTTAAACAGCAAAGTCATGGAAAATTCAAAAGAGACTACCAAGACCAAGGGTGAATTCAAAACAATGGTGAAAGACATTCGGGTGGCAATGCTATGTACGCACAGCGCCGATGGACACATTCATAGTCGCCCGATGGGTACAACTGAAGTGGACGAAGAGGGGAATATTTGGTTTTTTACGCGTGAGTCGTCGCCCAAAACCGAAGAAATTGAAGATAATCCAGATGTATGTGTCTGTTATTCAGCCCCTGAGGAAAATAAGTACGTGAGTGTCATGGGAACGGCCCAGCTCATACATGACCCCAAAAAAATAGAAAAACTTTGGAACCCACTCATTAAAGTATGGTTTCCAGAAGGAAAAGATGATCCTGAGTTGTTATTAATCAAAATTGATACGCACTCAGCGGAGTACTGGGACAGTTCTTCCAGTAAAATGGTGGTTTTGTTCAATATGGCCAAAGCCCTTGTAACTGGGAAAGAATACAATGAAGGAGAATACGGAAAAATCCATTTATAAAGTAACTCGTGACGAATTTAAACGAATAACGCACGAGGCTAACCTCGTGCGTTATTCGTTTAAAATGTTGTATCAAAGGTGATTAATCATAGTTCAATACAGGCGAAAGCCATTTTTCGGCCTCTTCGAGCGACATACCTTTGCGAGTGGCGTAGTCTTGTACTTGGTCTTTAGCGATTTTGCCGAGTGCAAAATACCGAGCGTCAGGATGGGCGAAATACCACCCACTGACCGAGCTGGCCGGGTACATGGCGTAGCTTTCGGTGAGTTGAATGCCAACTTGGGCTTCGGCATCGAGCAAATCAAACAGTGCACGTTTTTCGGTATGCTCGGGACAAGCAGGGTAGCCAGGGGCTGGGCGAATTCCTTGGTATTTTTCGGAGATTAATTCTTCGTTGGAGAGTGCTTCGTCTTTGACATAGCCCCAGAATTCTTTGCGAACACGCTCATGCATCAATTCGGTGAATGCTTCCGCCAAACGGTCGGCTACGGCTTTGACCATGATGCTGTTATAGTCGTCATGGTCGGCTTCGTATTTTTCCAGCAACGCTTCGATACCAATGCCCGCCGTAACTGCGAAGGCGCCAATGTAGTCGGTTTTGTTGATGGTTGAGGGCATGATATAATCCGAAAGACACAAATTAGGCAGATTAGCTGCCTTTTGGTTTTGCTGACGGAGGTGGTGCAATACGGTTTGTTGCAGAGATGTAGTAGGGAGTATATCTGTGGGAACAACCCTGTATTCGGTCCGTTTCTGTTGACCTTGTCCTGCAAAGCTTACTTCTACTTCCTCAAAATCATGCAATATGATGTCATCACCGACGGAGTTGGCGGGATAAAATCCGATAACGGCGTTAGCTTTCAGGGATTTATTCTTGATGATGTCGGCCAACATTGCCTTGGCGTCGTTGTAAAGTTTCTTAGCTTCGTTTCCTACGACGGCATCGTCAAATATTTTAGGATATTTGCCGTGCAACTGCCAAGTTTGGAAGAAAGGTGTCCAGTCGATGTATTTGGCGATGTCTTCTAGTGGGTAATCGTAGAAATATTTGTTGCCCAAAAATTTAGGTTTGATAGGGGTAAAAGCTTCCCAGTCGATTTTGGTTTTATTGGCCCGTGCGGCTTCGATTGTCACGGCTTCTTTAGCCTGCTGTCGCTTCGCGTGGTCTTCACGAAGTTTGGCGTATTCTTTCTTGATGTCGGCCAGCGCTTCGGCATATGTTTGTTCGTTTTGGGTCAATCGACCTGCAACGGGCACCGCACGGCTCGCATCCAACACGTGAATCACGGGGCCGCTGTAATGCGGATCGATTTTCACGGCGGTGTGAATGCGCGAAGTAGTGGCACCGCCAATCAGTAGCGGCACTTTAAACCCCTGACGTTCCATTTCTTTGGCCACGCCCACCATCTCGTCGAGCGAAGGCGTAATCAGGCCCGAAAGTCCAATGATGTCTACGTTGTGTTCTTTAGCGGCGGCCAAAATCTTATCGGTTGGTACCATCACACCCAAGTCGATGATTTCATAGTTGTTACAGCCCAAAACCACACCCACGATGTTCTTACCGATGTCGTGAACGTCGCCTTTGACCGTCGCTAGCAAAATTTTAGATACTCCCGACTCTGTTGTTGTGGGGAAAGCCAGTTTTTCTTCTTCAATAAACGGCAGCAGATATGCCACGGCCTTTTTCATGACCCGCGCCGATTTTACGACCTGGGGCAAAAACATTTTTCCTTCTCCAAACAAATCTCCTACTACGTTCATACCGTCCATAAGTGGCCCTTCGATTACATGCAGGGGTTTTGCCACCGTTTGACGGGCCTCTTCTACGTCTTGGTCTATGTATTCAGTCAATCCTTTTATGAGGGCGTGTTCGAGGCGTTTGGCCACGGGCTGATCGCGCCATGCCGTATCAATGACCTGTTCTTTGCCTTTGGACTTGACGGTTTCGGCAAATGCCAGCATTCGTTCGGTCGCGTCGGGGCGACGGTTCAGAATGAGGTCTTCGCAGTGTTCGAGCATATCTTTGGGTAGGTCGTCATAGACACCCAACTGCCCCGCGTTCACGATACCCATATCCATGCCTGCTTTGATGGCGTGGTACAAAAACACGGTGTGAATGGCTTCGCGGACTGGCTCATTGCCTCTGAATGAAAACGATACGTTGGAAACTCCGCCACTCACTTTGGCGTAGGGCAGGTGCTCTTTGATCCAACGGGTGGCGTTGATGAAGTCTACCGCGTAGTTGTTATGTTCTTCCATCCCTGTACCAACGGTCAGGATATTGGGGTCAAAAATGATGTCCTGTGGAGGGAAACCTACTTTATTGACCAAAATCCAATATGCCCGTTCGCAAATTTCGATGCGGCGTTCATAGTTATCAGCCTGACCTATTTCGTCAAAGGCCATGACCACCACGGAAGCCCCGTAGCGACGTACTTTTTCGGCCTGTTGAATGAATTTCTCTTCGCCTTCTTTGAGGGAGATGGAGTTGACAATGGCTTTGCCCTGCAAACACTTCAAACCCGCTTCGATTACCTCCCATTTGGACGAATCGACCATGAATGGCACGCGGGCAATGTCGGGCTCGGCCATGAGCAGGTTACAGAATTTGGTCATTGCCTGTACTCCGTCAATCATCCCTTCATCCATATTGATGTCGAGCACCTGCGCCCCCGTATCTACTTGCTCGCGGGCTACGGCGATGGCCGCGTCGTAGTTGCCTTCACGCACCAAACGGGCAAATTTCTTCGAGCCTGTCACGTTACAGCGCTCACCGATATTTACAAAATTGGTCTCTTTCGTGATTTTGAGCGGCTCCAGCCCCGACAATTTTTGGATATGGTCGTCTACTGGAATGTCGCGGGGTTCATATTTGGCGGCCACTTCGGCAATGGCTTTGATGTGCGGCGGTGTGGTACCGCAGCACCCACCGATGATATTGATAAACCGATTTTGTAGAAAGTCATCAATGATAACGGCCATCTGCTCTGGTGTTTGGTCGTATTCGCCCATTTCGTTGGGTAAGCCCGCATTCGGGTGCGCCGACGTATAGAATGGCGCCTGTGTGGCCAAGGTTTGTACGTAAGGGCGCATCAAATCGGCTCCCAAAGCACTGTTTAAACCAATTGAAAGCAAAGGCATGTGCGACACCGACGTCAAGAATGCTTCGGTGGTTTGCCCCGAAAGGGTGCGGCCTGAGGCATCGGTAATGGTCCCTGAGACCATGATGGGCAACTGGGTTTTTGTTATATTGACAGACGGCGGTTGAAACGCACCTCTGATGGGGCGTACCGTTCCTTTTTTAACGTCGTCAAAGTATAAATCAATAGCGTACAGCGCGGCTTTGGCGTTGAGTGTGTCAAAGATGGTTTCTACCAACAACACATCCGTGCCGCCGTCGGTGAGGGCTTGCACTTGTTCGTAGTAAGCGTCGACCAATTCATCGAATGTCACGGCACGGTAACCTGGGTCGTTGACATCGGGCGAAAGGGAAGCCGTGCGGTTGGTTGGACCGATGGAGCCCGCTACAAAGCGGGGTTTGTCAGGATTAAGGGCGGTGTATTTGTCACACGCCTCCCGCGTCAAGCGCGCCGATTCGTAGTTGAGTTCGTACACTAGGTCTTCCATGTGGTAATCGGCCATGGCGATGGTCGTACCGCTGAAAGTATTGGTTTCGATGATGTCGGCACCTGCTTCGAGGTAAGCTTCGTGGATTTCTTGAACCACATCGGGGCGGGTCAATGACAATAAATCATTGTTGCCTTTGAGTTCGTGCGGAAAATCTTTGAAACGTGTGCCGCGGTAATCTTCGTCGGTCAATTTATAGCGTTGAATCATCGAGCCCATTGCGCCATCGAGCACGAGGATACGAGATTTTAAAATTTCCTGAATGTCGGGGTTTTGCATGTTGCTACCAAATTGTGTGCTCATTTAGAGCGGTTTTACTTAAAAACATACTTTTTTCTTTTGACGTTCACGCGGGGCGGGAGGGCGTTTTTTTCAAACAGGCGATAACCCTCACTGATGGTTTTCCAAAAATCAGCCGACGGGTGAGTAGCATAATTGGCCAAATTCTGGGACGTCATTTCAAACGGAAAGGCATGAACGGCAACCTTTTTCTGACCATATTCAAAGGCTGTTTGAACCAAGGTATAAATCTCTTCAATGTACGCATCGGTCATGGCATAACAGCCTATGGAGACACATTTGCCATGCACCATTAAATAACTTCCAGTGTAGTCGTGGACCCGATCGAATGCATTTGGGTACCCCAAATTGAATGATAAATGATAGTCGCTGTTGGGGTTCATTTGAGCGGGGGTAACTTCGTAAAACCCTTCGGGCGCTTGTAAATCTCCCTCTTTTGTTTTTGGACCCAACTGACCAGAAAAATGACAAATGGGGTAGGTCTTAAAAAGCGTAAAGCGTTTCTCGTTTTTAATCCACATTTCCAGACGTTTGGGTTCCTTAAATATCCTGATAAACACTGGGCTTCCCCAGGTCAAACCACTGGTCGAAAATTCGCTTCTTAGTGGTTCCGCCATTCTAACAGTTACTTCAAGGGAGCGTTCATTGACTGGAAAAGCCTGGCTGAAAGCGTTCATTGAAATCAATAAAAGTAGAAAAGCCCGATAAGGCATACATTTCTTTGTCGGAAAATGGAAAACACAAAATTACGACAAAAGTAATGATTACGATACTTGTTAGACGATAATTGGAGATATGAGAGATAAAATAGACAATAAATTGGTTTACTGGTAATATTGTAAATAATATATACTTTTAGCAAAGCGATGAATTCCTGAAATAGATAAATTATCCGGGATTTAAAGCATAAAAAATCCCCAGCCGATCTGTCTGCTGGGGAGAATCATAATCATATACTATTCCTATGTTACTAGAAAGTAATTCCCAGAGATACTTGGGCGGCGGAATTCTTTGCATTTCCTAAAAATACCTTTGCCGCGTCGCTTTGGGCTACGGGGCGTAGTCCGTAATTATAGCGTGTCCCTAGCATCAACTTGCCGAAGTAGATACTCAACCCCGCTGAAAGACCGTAGTCAACACTGTTGAAATTGTCGCGGTTGAGTGTGGTGGCCGCAAATCCAGCATCACTTTTACTTTCGGTAGAGGCGTTGGCCAGAAACCCTCCGTAAACCCCGCCGTGGATGTCGACAAAATTGCCCACTTTTACGGTGGCTAGTAAAGGTATTTCGAGATAATCTAGTTTGAAGGAATTCTCGCCCTGGAAAGTATTGTTTAGTAAATTATACCGAGCCGTAACGCCTTTGGTAGCATAGCCAAGCTCGGGCTGTAAGTAAAGAACCCCCTTGATGAGAGGTACTTGAGTAAACAAACTTGCGTGAAACCCGTAACGTGGGTTACGGTCGGTAACATCTTTCACGTACAAATTTGATACGTTCAATCCTCCCCGGATACCCGTACGAGATACTGCTTCCTGCGCGTTGGCGTTATGGAATAAACCCGTGGCAATGCAAACGATTGCTGACATTAATCTAATTTTCATGGCTTCCTTAGTTAAGTAAGTTGGATATAAATAATGGGTGGATGTAAGTATTTTTTTTAGAAAATGTAGCGAATTGAAAGTGCTCCATCGTCTCCCCAAAAACCATCGTCTACATTAAGATTGAACGTCGGTTTCCAGTCGATGCTGATATTGATGGGGATTTCGCGGAAGTTGTACTCTAGGCCTAAAATTCCGTCTATCCCTACTACGCTGCTACGTCCATAGGGTGAATAACCTCTTTTGTTTTCTCCCCAAAAATAAACGTGAGCCCCTGCACCATAAATGAAATTGAGGCGATTGATGTCAAAAGCACGGGTGTGCCCTTCGATGAGCCCCGTAAAACCTAAGCCTCTCCAGCGGGAAGAAATAATTCC
>JAIXPV010000307.1 GCA_027486105.1 Runella sp.
AAGGGAGTTCTCAAAGCCATTGTTTTTGGATACGCCTGTCACCCAACGGTACTGGATCTCTATCAATTTTCGGGCGACTTCCCAGGTTTTGCCCAACTGGAGTTAGAAAAAGCCCATCCAGAGGCAACGGCGCTGTTTTTTCAAGGAGCCGCTGGCGACCAAAACCCTTTGCCCCGACGCACCGTATCTTTGGCACGTCAATACGGACGGGAGTTGGCGGCAGCCGTGGACAGGGTGCTTGAAGAGCCCATGCGGCCTTTGTCGGCCACCTTGACAACGGCCTATTCGGAAATAAAACTGCCGCTTTCGGCTCCGCCTACGGAGGCAGAATTGCTCAAAACTCAAAACGAAAACCTTCCCTATCTCAAACGTTGGGCCACCCGGGTTTTGGCCGAAATGAAGCAAGGCAAACCTTTCATTACTTCGTATTCATACCCGTTGCAAGCGTGGAAATTGGGCGACCAATCGATGTTTATTTTTGGCGGAGAACTCGTCATCGAATACGCCCTTGAGTGTAAAAAACGATTTGGACAGGATATTTTCGTAATGGGCTATTCCAACGACGTCATGGGTTATATTCCGTCGGCTACCATTCTGAAAGAAGGCGGTTATGAAGGCGCTTCTTCGCAAATGGTGTACGGGCTTCCAAGCACTTGGGATGCTTCAGTGCCCGCGTTGATTTATGCCGAAATCGACAAACTCGCCCAACAAATTGGGACTCTTAAAAGTAAATAATCTAACCACAAAGGGCTCAAAGAATGGCGCAAAGGTCACTAATTAAGCCTATTTTTTGCCGTTGACTGTGGGGACACAGCCTACTTTGTGGCTCAAAAAATCTATAAAACATGAATTCACTCATTGCCAAAGCTTATTTTTCGGGCTTTGAATTAGCACACGATACTTACAACGCCATCACAGCCGCAACCAACGGCAAAATATACTACGTACTTTGTTCGGAATCTTATGAAGTCGGTGGGCAAATGTACGCTTACGACCCTACCACCGACCAAACCGAATGGATAGCAGATTTGACCGAAATCTGCGGCGAAAAAAACGCCAACGCCATTCCGCAGGGCAAAAGCCACGTTCGTTTTTACGAAAACAATGGCAAACTATATTTCGCTACGCACATCGGCGTCTATGAAATGATTGAAGGCATGGAACGTCTGCCAACAACTGCTCCCAGCGGCAAAAACCTCTACCCTGGCGGGCATTTTTTATCGTACGATTTAGCAACTGGAGTATTTGAGGACCTTGCCACCGCGCCCGAAGGCGAAGGAATCCTAACCATGACCATTGACCAACAACGAGGTCATTTGTACGGCATTACGTGGCCGTTGGGTTATTTTATTCATTATGACATTTCTGCCAAAACCCTCAAAAAAGTCGGTTTGGTTTCGGCCCAAGGCGAAGCCGGAATCCCTGGAGATGACTACCGCGTATTGTGCCGTTCGATGGTTGTTGACCCACGCTACGGAGCTGTCTATTTTTCTACTTCCGAAGGCGACATTTTTACGTATCATCCTGATAACGAAGCCTTACAAAAAGTAGAAGGGGTTGATTTACGGCTTGACTATTTCGGAAAATATGACCACACACATCCAGGCAGTATGGGCTATAACTGGCGTAAGATTTTCTGGTATGCGCCCGAACAAGTCGCGTATGGTATTCACGGAAATTCAGGGTATTTATTTCGTTTTGACCCTACAACCCCTAAAATTGAAATCGTAGAGCGGCTCACGTCAGAACCTTCCCGAAAAAGTGGCATGTTCGATCAGTTTAGTTACGGCTACTTGGGGTTCCAGCCTGGCCCTGACGGCGAAACGATTCATTACCTAACAGGCGGCCCGATTTACATCGACGGCCAGCGCCTCAAAGGAGCCGACCAAATTGCCAAGGGAGCTGCCAAAGGATTGGAAAACCTGCATTTAATCACATTCCATATTCCGACCCAAACCTACAAAGACCACGGTCCGATTTTTTACGCTGACGGAAGCCGCCCCACCTACGTCAACTCCATTGCCATTGGCAGTGACGGCGCAGTGTATACTTTGGCTCGATTTGACCATAACGGGCGCGAGATTCAGGATTTAGTTAAAATTGATTTATAAACGAAAGAATACTATTTATAGAGGTGCCCGAAACGGTAGCTTACGCCAAATGCTGGGTTTGAGAACCCAGTATCACACACCCCAAAATTGAATTGCATAACATTGCAGCATTATGAGTAGGTAAAAACCAATCAAAAAAGTCTTCTCCCCAAAGAACCGTTTGGTAGCCTACTTATCCTCAAATAGCGTAGTAAATTGGCTCCTCAACAGACCCATTTATTTTTTACCCAAAACACCTTTCATGAACACTCCAGAAACTTCTACAAACAGCGAATCGCGTCGCAATTTTATTAAAAAAACACTTCTTGGCACAGCTACTCTAACCGTCGGTGGTATATTACCAAGCTTTAGTGCCAAAAGCTATGGTCGTATTTTAGGAGCTAACGAAAAAGTCAGACTCGGCGTGATGGGCGTCAATAGTCGCGGATATGCCTTGGCGAGTAATTTTGCCCTGCAACCCAATTGTGAGGTCGTTTCGATTTCGGACGTAGATTCACGAGCTTCAGAAAAGTGCATCAAAGCCGTGGAAAAAATTCAAAATTCCAAGCCCAAAGATGTTCCTGACTTTCGCAAAGCCTTGGAAGATAAAGACATGGACGCGCTCGTGATTGCCGCCCCCGACCATTGGCATGCACCAGCAGCCATCTTGGCGTCAAAAGCGGGCAAGCACGTTTACCTTGAAAAACCTTGCAGCCACAATCCAAACGAAGGAGAATTGCTCATGGCGGTGGCCACTAAGTATAAAAATGTGATTCAAATGGGTAACCAACGCCGCTCATGGCCGAATGTAAAACAAGCCATTCAGGACATTCAAAACGGCGCCATTGGGCGACCTTATTTTGCCAAAGGTTGGTACACCAACAACCGTGCTTCCATTGGCGTGGGCAAAGAAGCCACCGTTCCGTCGTGGCTTAATTACGATCTGTGGCAAGGCCCCGCACCGCGCCGCACCTACAAAGACAACATACTCCACTACAACTGGCACTGGTTTTGGCATTGGGGCACAGGCGAAGCCCTCAATAACGGCACCCACATGCTCGACCTCATGCGCTGGGGCTTGGGCGTAGAATACCCCACCAAAGTCTCGTCTTCGGGTGGGCGCTACCGCTACAAAGACGACTGGGAAGCTCCAGATACACAAGTAATTAACCTTGAATTTGGCAATGACAAATTTATGACTTGGGAGGGCCGCAGCTGCAACAGCCGAAATATCGAAGGCAGCAGTGTGGGCGTTTCTTTTTACGGAGAAAAAGGCACCTTGGAATATGGTGGCGGCAACGCATACAAGATTTACGACTTAGAAAACAAGGTTGTTAAGGATGTAAAAAATGATTTGGTGATAGACCCTCGCAACAAAATGGACCCTTCACAGGCGTTGGATGCCTTCCACTTCCAAAACTTCGTCTCGGCCATCAAAGAAGGTAAACCATTGGCTTCAGATATTGTGGGAGGACACCAAAGTACCCTGCTTTGCCAATTGGGGAATATCGCCCTGCGTTCCAACAGTATTTTGGAGATAGACCCCACCAACGGACACATTAAGAACAACAAAGCGGCCAAAAAACTCTGGAAACGCGAGTACGAAAAGGGTTGGGAGCCAACAATATAGTTTTTTCAGCGTCAGCGAGGTTTAGATTTTTTAACGTCGGTGAGGTTTTGAACCTCACCGACGTTAACCAACGACGTTAATATCATATATTTTACCAACAACTAAATGAAAGCCACCCCGACCGCAGTTGACGTAAGCAGTCTTACCAAACGAGAAACCAATATTTCTATTTTTTTAGTGGGAGTCATGTTTTTTAT
>JAIXPV010000088.1 GCA_027486105.1 Runella sp.
AATTTGAATATCAATTTTATCTGCAAATTCGTTAAAATAGTACGAAATTCGCTCTTTGCGGTGATGTTGTTCCCTAACTTTTCATTTGTGATGAATTCAAAGCTAACGGCCTTTTACTATTTACTGATCCAATCACTTTTCTGTTCTTTTATTGCCTTTAGCCAACCAAAGGTAGAAAATCTGGGCAATTCTGTTAATTCTGAATACAACGAAATCAATCCAGTTATCTCTCCAGATGGTAAAACATTGTTTTTTGCGCGGGTAAGCCATCCACAAAACGCGCATGGTTTGGAAGGGAGCCAAGATATTTGGTTTTCTGAACTCACCAATAATCAATGGGGCTTAGCGCGTCGCATGACTTCGCCCATTAACAAAGAAGAATACAATTGTGCTTACAGCATCACTCCCGACGGTAATACACTGCTTATCATGGGTGCTTACGATAAAGGCACTTACCAAACGCGTGGTTTTTCGTTTAGCAAACGTACGGCAAACGGCTGGTCGGCTCCCCAAAAACTCAACATTACGGGCTTAGAAGGAATGAGTAAAGGAGAATACATGTGTGGGTTTTTGTCAAACGACGGTAAGACACTGGTAATGGCCTTTAGTGAGAAAAAGAAAAGCACAAAAGATGATATTTACGTAAGCTTTCAACAAAAAAACGGTACGTGGACCAAGCCAATGAGTTTGGGCATTGACGTAAATACTGACGATTTTACCGAAACCACGCCTTTTTTAGCCGCCGACGGGGCCACCCTGTATTTTTCGAGCGACCGCCCTGGCGGACAGGGAAGCAATGATATTTATTACACCAAGCGCATTGACAAAACTTGGAAGATTTGGTCTAAGCCCGTCAATTTAGGCCCAGCCATTAATACCGATGGCTATGACGCATATTATACTATTGCCGCCGCTGGTGACTATGCCTATATGGTTTCCAAAAAAAACACCCTCGGCAAAGGAGATATCGTAAAAATTAAGATTAAATCCGATGAGCCTAGCACTCCCTCTATTGTGCCAGCCCCCGACCCCGTGGTGTTGTTGAGCGGAAAAGTATTGGATACAAAAACAGGAAAACCGATTGATGCCCGAATCATTTACGAAAATCTAGCCGACGGCACCGAAGTAGGAACCGCACAAACCGACCCCCGAACGGGAGAATATAAAATCGTATTGCCCAAAGGCATTAAGTACGGAGTACGAGCGGTTGCGAAAGACTTTATTGCCGAAGCCCAAAACATTGATTTAACAAATATGACTGATTATAAAGAAGTTGCGGGAACAAATCTAAAATTGGTACCCATCGAAATCAACGCTGTGGGAGTCTTGAATAATTTATTTTTTGATACAGGCAAAGCCGAAATACGCCCCGAATCTAATCCTGAACTGGACCGAATGGTACTGACATTCAACGAAAATCCAGGCTTAGTTCTAGAAATAGGTGGCCACACCGACAATATAGGCAGTGACGCCTCTAACATCAAACTCTCTCAAGACCGAGCTGACTCAGTGAGGGAGTATTTTATTGGAAAAGGAATTGAACCCGACCGCGTGCAGAGCAAAGGCTACGGCGAGTCAAAACCCAAAGCCACCAACGATACAGACGAAGGCAGGCAAATCAACCGTCGGGTAGAATTCAAGATTTTGAAGAAATAACATCCATGTCAATTAACTACGTGTTATCTTTCGTAGTTAATTGACAATGAATACCTTACTCAATATCAACATCAATATGTCGGCGGAAGTTGCGCGTCGAATGATTATAGGGTAAGGTTATGTTAAGTTCACGAGTTGACTGCTCATAGTGCGCCACGATTTTTTCAACATTGACGTCGTTAGGCAGAAATAAGTTGCCAAGCGTACGAGCCGTTTGCAGGTTGTCCATCCCATCGGGGCGGTCTGCAAAAAGGGGTAATAAATGATATACCCATAAACGATTGTTCAACACATCTACCTGAAAACTATCGGGGCCTAGACCAGCCGCTTTGATTCGCACTTCATACCCTTTTTCGTCTTGAGTGATGGACAAACCAGGTTCGCTCATTCCACCATTGGTCGTATTAGCGTAATCAATTACGGTCAGAATTTCTTGCGGAATTTGAATTTTTGCTTTCATTTTGCTACTTGGCTAGTTGCTTTTAAATTCTCAAACAGCGTACCAAGACTTATTTTATGACAAAATGACTATTTATTGTAAAATCATTTGTCAAAATGGCGCAAAAATTCCTCTATTTCCCCCATTTGATACGGTTTTTCCCCATCAATGATCATCAGATTCTTTAATTTCTGAGGAGGTTGGCCATATTTTAAAAAGCTTTCCCAAATATAATTGATGTACCAAACGGGCTCTTCACCCCAGCGCGTGTCGGCGGCTTTACGAATCCGAAATGTTTCTTCTGAAATGTGCGTAAAAAAGCAAAAATCATACAACGCATTCAAGTCATCATTAGCAAACGCTAAAATCCCTTCGATAACCAGTACCTCAAAGTCTTGATGCAAAAATGCAGTAGCCTTCTTTAACAGCTCAAAATCAATGGACTCTGGAGTTTCCCAATCTGTACGATCATGAATAAGGGGAATATCATGAAGAACTTTAACAAAATCGTCTTGGTGTAAGGCTATTGCCCGTTTATTTTGAGCACGAAAATGCCATACCAATGTTTCGGCAAGCGTCGTTTTTCCTGACCGGCTGCGTCCGCCAATGCCAATAATCATGGTAAGTGATGAGTGAGGGTTCAGGCACAAACATAAACGCAAACTGCGTTATAAACAACAAATCCCGACAAATGTCGGGACTGTTGCTTCGGTTTTTAGTTGATGATAAATTTTTTTGGGTCAAAACCCCATATCGTTTACAATACCACCTCTTTTTCAGTTGTTATTGTCAATATTTCGTTGTCTTTTAAACGCACCGCCAACCCCAGCGTTTTGGGAACTTCATAATGGAAGAAAAATTTCATCGTATGAATTTTTCCTTCATAAAACGCCAATTCTTCACCGTCAGGATTTTGGGTAACAATGGTGCGCTGCGCCACAACGGCCTGCTTCAGCCACTGCCAAGCCACGGTACTGATACCAAACATTTCCATGTATAAGGTTGCGTCCATCAAAAAGCGCTCAATATCGCCCTGCATCGCATATGGCATCAAAGCCATCGTTACTTCCTGCAAACGTCCCAATTCAGCTTTCAATTTTTGGGCGTAAGGTTTCAGATTGTCGTAGGTTTCGGCCTCGGCAATGGTCTTAGCCACTTCTCCAAAAAGATACTGAGCAGGTTTGCCACCTTTCATGGTCATCTTACGACCGAGCAAATCTTGCGATTGAATTCCAGTGGTTCCTTCGTAGATTGGGGTGATACGAATATCGCGGTAAAGCTGTTCCAACGGAAAATCTTCCGTAAAACCATATCCTCCTAGCACCTGTAATCCATTGCTTACAGCCACCATTCCCATTTCGGTGGGATAGGTTTTCGCCACTGGCGTCAGCAACTCAAGCATCAAATGGTGTTTTTCCTTTTCTTCGGGGTCTTCACTCGCGTGGGCAATATCGGCGCAACGGGCGGTTTCCATCAAAAGTGCTAGCGAACCTTCCACAATTGCTTTTTGCAGCAGCAACATCCGTTTTACATCTGGATGTTGAATGATTGGAATTTGAGGGCTATCCAAGGCCGACTTTTCATTCAATCGACGGCTTTGGGGACGCTCTTTGGCGTATTGCAACGAAGCACCATACGCCGCTGAAGCAATTGCCACACCCGTCATTCCTACACCGATGCGGGCTTCGTTCATCATCTGAAACATGTAATTAAGCCCTCGGTGCGGTTCGCCCACCAACCAACCGTGGCAATCGTCGCTGTCGCCCATGGTTAGGTGCATGGCAGGCACACCCCGTTGACCTAATTTATGGTAAATTCCAGTGGAAGTTACGTCATTTTCGGTGCCATCAAGGCGGTATTTGGGTACGATAAAGAGAGAGATTCCTTTGGTACCTTTGGGGGCACCATCAATCCGCGCCAACATCAAGTGAATGATATTTTCGCACTGATCGTGATCACCTGCCGAAATAAAGACTTTTTGGCCCTTGATTCGGTAAGAACCATCGGCCTGCGGAGTGGCAGAGGTTGTAATATCGGATAATGAACTGCCCGCCTGAGGCTCTGTCAGCGCCATGGTGCCCTGCCATTTTCCACCCAGCATTTTTTCTACGTAGGTTTGTTTCAATTCCTCCGAAGCAAACGAGGCAATCAGCCGGGCAGCTCCCGACGTGAGGCCAGTGTACATCATCCCGTTGTTGGCCGCCATTAAGATAAACCCAAGAATGGAATTGACGATTTCGGGCAATTGCTGACCGCCGTCTTCAAAGGAAAAGCCCGTTCCGATCAGGCCGGCGTCGCCCATTGCTTTGAGGTATTCACCTACTTTTGGATGTACCGTTACTTTGCCGTTTTGGAGTTCTGGCTGATTCCGGTCCAAATCACGGAAATGCGGAAACATGATAGTGTCGCCGATTTGCGTCACGGCATCAATCGTCATATCAAACGTTTCGCGGTCATGAGCGCTGTAGTATGGGTAGTGCGTTAACTCGGTAGCATTAAATACTTCGTAGAGAAGAAAATTAAGGTTACGACGGCTATAATACTGGGCCATTGGCAGTTAAGCATTTAGAGGGTTCAGCAATCAGGTTCTATTAGTATGCAAGCATACCGAATTGCAAAGATAAATAAAAACTTTATAAGATAAACTGACCTACAAAAAAAGCGGCCCGAAAGCCGCTTATAGTTATCAATACATTTATACTTTCCAAGTTTTAAAAGCTTGGAAAGTGCTCAATTTTCTACGCCAATGTATTCAAATCAAAAGGTAATTTTCGGATGCGTTTGCCTGTTGCGGCAAAAACAGCATTGGCAAGTGCTGGAGCTATCGGCGGCAATCCAGGCTCTCCTACTCCACCTGGTTCGGCACCGCTTTCTACAATATGAATCTCAACGGCTGGCATTTCGTTAAAACGCATTACATGGTATTGATGGAAATTGGTATGGTCGGCTTGTCCGTGGGTAAACGTTACCCCTTTTTTTACTGCCGCCGTGATTCCCATCACAATGTTACCTTCAGTTTGGGCTTTCACATTGTCTGGATTTACGTAGTGACCACAGTCAATGACCGATACCACTTTTTCAACTTTCACGCCCGCCCCGTGTTTAGACACCGTTACGCAACAGGCACTAATGCTCCCGAATGACTTGAAAACAGCGATGCCTTTGCCATAGCCGGCGGGAAGTTTTTCGCCCCATTTGGCTTTTTCGCCCAATGTTTCGAGCACTTTTTTGAATCGGGCGTCGGTCATCATTTCCAAACGCGCTTTCAGTGGGTCTTTGCCCGCAGTGTGAATAAGTTCGTCCAAAAACCCTTCCTGACTAAATCCAAAATTGGACGCATACACCGAGCGCCACCATACAATCGGAATCTCGGTATCTACGTGAGTAAACGACACTTTGAAGGCGGGAATCGTATATTTTTGTTCTTTTTGGCTCAATTCACCGCAAATCCAATCGTCAGGTTTATCGTTTGGTGCTTTAAATACCTGAAATTGAATAGACTCGCCAATAGGATGATGATGATAAGCTACAATATTTCCTTTCTCATCCACCCCTCCCTGCATCCGAGCCATCATACCAGGGCGGTACGGCCCTTGAGTGATGTCATCTTCGCGCGTCCAAACCAATTTGACGGGTTTTTTCACTTCTTTTGAAAGAAAACAGGCTTCCAGCAAAAAATCATGATAGGCTTTACGGCCAAAGGCTCCGCCCAACAATGCTACGTTTATTTTTATTTGTTCAGGTTTGATTTTAAGATAGCCAGCCAAGTCGCGCAAGGCCCAATCGGGCCCCTGAATCGGCGCCCAAACTTCCACAGTACCATCTTCTTTTACGTGCGCAATGGCATTTTCTGGCTCCATCGGTGCGTGTGCCAAAAACGGAGTTTCATAAAGCGCTTCCACTTTTTTGGCTGCACCCGCAAATGCCGCCGCAAAATCTCCCGATTCTTCACCTTTCAATCCTTCTTTAGTTGCGGCTTCCGCGCATTTTTTGTAATACGCATCGGTAGTCAAGGTATGGGGTATTGTTCCGTTTTCCCAATGAACTTTTACCACTTTCTTGGCCGATAAGGCCGCCCAATAGTTGTCTGCGATAATGGCAACGGCTTCAGCCGTACGGTGGGGCATAGGGCGCTCGCACTTCAAAACTTTTTGTACTCCCTTGATTTTGAGCGCTTCTGTGTCATCAATTGATACTACTTTTCCAAAAATGTGGGGATTGTGAATCATAACGGCATAGACCATTCCCGGTACATCAACATCAATACCAAAAACGGCTTTGCCCGTTACCCGAGCGGGGACGTCTAATCGAGGAGCATATTTTCCTACAATCTTAAAGTCTTTGGCCTCTTTGAGTGCGGGGTTTTTAGGTACTTCAAATTTTGAGGCTTCGTCGGCTACTTCGCCATAGGTCAACGATTTTCCACTTGGTTTGTGGAAAACTTTGGCTTCTTTGGCATAGCACTCGCTTTCGGGAACGCTCCAACGCTGGGCGGCGGCTTTCACCAGCATTTCCCGCGCGGCAGCCCCTGCCTGACGAATAGGTTTCCATAATGCCCTTACGCTACTACTTCCGCCAGAGGTTTGGTCACCGTACTTTCCTTTTCCATCTGACTGCCAAATGGTTACTTGGTCAAGACGCACTTCAAGCTCTTCGGCCAACAGCGACGGTACAGCCTGCGTGGAGCCCTGCCCCATGTCAGGGCGGGGATTAATCAAAATGATTTTTCCGTTTGGCTCAATTACAATGAATGGATTGATTTCGAGGGCCAAAACAGAAGGTCCTGCTCCGTTTAATGGAATAACCGTTGGCTTAGAGGATGCCGAAAGGCCCATCATCAGACCCGCCGATGATAAGCCAAGTATTTTTATAAAATCTCTACGATTGCTCATCTTTATTGTCTTTATTTTTGCCTCTGACATATTACTGTTCACCAGCATGTTGTGGTTTATTTTCCGCCCGTTACGCTGGCTTTAGGCGTATCTTTTGCCGCACGTTTAATAGCTTTACGAATACGGTCATACGTACCACAACGACAAATATGCCCGCGCATGGCAGAATCAATATCGGCATCGGTAGGGTTGGCTTTTTCTTTCAATAAAGCACTCGCAGCCATGATTTGGCCCGACTGGCAATAGCCACATTGAGGCACTTGCTCCTCAATCCAGGCCTGTTGTACAGGATGCAGATTTTCTTCGGTGCCAAGGCCTTCGATGGTCGTAATTTTTTTACCGATTACGGCCTGCACAGGAAGCACACACGAACGGGTGGGTTTGCCTTCTAAATGAACAGTACAGGCACCGCACTGCGCAATTCCGCAGCCAAATTTGGTACCTTTCAATCCTACAAAATCGCGGATTGCCCAGAGGAGCGGCATTTTGGGGTCAATATCAAGGGTAAAGTTTTTCCCGTTGACATTCAGAGAAATCGCGGCCATAGCTTCGAAAAGGTTCTGTTGGAATTTATTTTTAAGTAAAGTTTAAGAGAATATGGGGCAAAACCAAGTTTTACGGATGAAAGCACAATTTTTCAAACTCAAAATGCATAAAACCCGCCTGAACTACCTACAATGGCGAAGTCGCTATTTTATTTTTCCGAACGGATTTTGAAAAAGATGCTTAATATCTGTTTCAACAAAATGGGCTTTTTTAAGGAGGGCTTTTTTTAGCAATTTAATATATTCTGATTTGGGAATCTCAATGGCGCCAAATCTACGTACATTGTCGTTGATGAACTGCGTGTCCAGAAGGTCGTAGCTTTGCTGTCTAAGAATTTCAATTAAATAATGAAAAGCGACTTTGGAGGCATTGCTTACGGTATGGAACATGGATTCTCCAAAAAAAACACCGCCAATGGCAACACCGTATAAACCACCGACCAATTCATTATTTTCGTAGGTTTCAACGCTATGTGCAAAACCCATTCGATTCAACTCAGAATACGCGCTGATGATTTCATCAGAAATCCACGTGGATTCTTCATCTTGTCTGGGCAAAGCGCAACCTTTCATTACACCTTCAAAATCAGTATTAACTCGAATCTCAAATTGTTGTTTATTAAGAATTGGGCGCAGTGATTTAGAAGGTTTGTAGGTATCGAGCGGAATGATGGCCCGGGGGTCGGGCGAGTACCAATAAAGCGTACCATCGGCATCAGCCATTGGAAAAATTCCATTCATGTACCCATAAATAAGATCGTCGGCTGACAAAAAATTCATAGAAAACAACTCGTATTTCAACCCCAAAAATACAATAAAAACGTCAATGAGCGATGAAATGGACGATAAGTATTCTAATTTTGATGATGGCTTGTGCCGCCGAATCTCCTATGAAAAATAACCAAACACCAGTGCCTACACTCGTCCCAGGACAATACCGTTATTTGTCGCTGGGAGATTCTTATACCATTGGTGAACGGGTAGCGCCCGAAGAACGGTGGAGCGTTATTTTGAGTGATTTGTTGCGCAAAAACAACATAAACATTGCCAATCCAGAAATCATCGCCAAAACGGGCTGGACTACAGCCGAGCTGATGGAGGGTATTAAAGGTAGGAATCCTAAAGGGCCTTACAATTTGGTCTCGATCTTAATTGGGGTAAACAACCAATACCGTGGGCAATCCATTGAGCAATACCGCGAAGAGCTACGGGAGCTTCTTCAACAAGCGATTGGCTTTGCGGGCGGCAATATCGAACGCGTTTTTATGCTTTCAACCCCAGACTGGGGCGTGACACCGTTTGCCAAAGGAACCGGTCAGACCAAAATTGCCACCGAAATCGATGCTTTTAACAAAGCTGCCAAGGAGGAATGTGAAAAATCGGGGATTGTATTTATTGATATAATACCGCTCTCGCGAACGGCTCGTAATGATGCCTCACTTATTGCGGATGACGGCCTTCATTTCTCGGGAAAAATGTACCGTCAGTGGGCTGAATTAGCCTTACCGACGGTACAAAATCGGGTAAATAGATAAGTAGGGTAAAATGTGTTACAGGAAAGTTAAGTATCCTAAAACGAATTTGAATCTCTCTATATATACGTATCATTTAAAAAAAAGTCACTTTTATTGATTAAAAAAATAAACTATCCCTAAAGATGCCCGAAAAGTGTGCCCATCTGGACGGTCTTCAAACCCCTGACTGTTTGCTAAAAAACTGTTAAACTTCCCAAAAGTCACCCTATCTGGCCATTAATGGACAATTGAGGCGCGATAAAGTAATTTATGCCACCACCCAACCATACCCCAGGGCCTTTAAACTAAAACTCATAAAATCGGCCATTCAGTAAAACGGGCTCTATTTTCAGGTTTGTCAATGCGTAGCCGCCTTCTACAAAGGGGCGTACTTTTTGTTATGTTCCACCAAAATAAGCCCTTATGCCAGCAGTGTGGCCCTCGGGTTGATATCCCATTCTGACTTAAATTTTAGGGTTTGGGCCTCATATTGGGCAAAAGCTTCAAAACGTTGGTTAAAACCATATCCCAAATGAATACCAATTCCTATTCCATTTGGATGTGATTCGTCTAATTGGTCAAAAAACGTGGAAGATCATCGAATAAGATTGCCGTACAAATACACATTTAAACTTTCAGTATTGGACTGAATATCCTGCGCACGTAGTAAAGTTGAGGCAGCGTTGGATTCCATGATCGAAAACATTTTTATCGTTATGATGGAACAATACAAAGTTCCTTTATAACCTAATGCCCGTAAATCCAGAATCACCTACATTTAGGATACGGAAAAACATATATTTAGAACGTACAGGTTTTTTTGTAGAGAAGCAAAAATTAAAGAATTCCTGACCAGCCAAGTCCAAA
>JAIXPV010000208.1 GCA_027486105.1 Runella sp.
AGTACACTCGTCGAAATGAATAAGCCAAATAACACGGCAGCCATCGAAATAGCTCTACCCGTGGCGGGCGCATACCCACTAATGCCCGCCGAATATGCCATTGTTTCTTCGACAGAAAACGGAGTCCCCACGGTACAGTTGTTGGCTCAACACATCGACAATGTCAGCCGAAATTATATCATTGAACTCGACACCACCACCCGTTTTGACAGCCCTTTTAAACGTACGCAAAACATCACGGCGCCTGCGCTGCCTAGCTGGAAAGTAGCGTTGCTTTCTCGCGACAGTCTCACTTATTTTTGGCGCATACGTTACGCCGACCGCCCCGCAGGCACTGACAATCTCTGGAGTGAAAGTTCTTTTACTTATATCCAAAACGCTAGTGAAGGCTGGACTCAGCGGCAAGCCGCCCAGTTTACCAAAGCCACCCCACTCGACATTAACCTTTCTCTGACATCACAACCCACCTGGAACTACACCCCTATTGCGGTGCCCATAAGGGCGGTTGCGGCAGGAAGTTCAGTAGGCGAGTTTAACCAGGGGCATCAGGTCAATCAGCTATCTATCAATGACATTTTATTTGTGGCCAAAAGTAATTGTAGCACATTTCAAGGAGCCAATGCCGAAGCTAACATCGTTGTAACGGCCCTACACCGCGACAATCTTCAGGCGTATTCGGTCATGCCAAGTCGAAATTGCGGTAACCCGCCTTACGTCATGAACACGCTTCGTCAGCCAGAAATTATTAACAATCAACTGTTTAGTAAATGGATTGATGCCGTTCCCAACGGCGACTGGATTGTGCTTATGTCGGTCGGTGCTGTGCGTTTTGACCAATGGCCAGCCTCCGAAATCGCTAAATTGAAAGCCTTGGGCGCCAATGAAACCATTTTGCGTAGCCCCAATCTACTGATTCTTCAAAAGGGGGCGAACAAACCCGCACTGGAGTTGGCCACCGACCCCAACGACATTGCGCCTAGCATTAAGACCCTGACCCTTGATTCTTTTACCCTAAAAAGCACCAAATCAAAGGGACAAATTACCTCCTCACTCATTGGCCCAGCCAGTAGTTGGGCCTCGCTTACCAACCAACAATCCATTCTCACTACCCAACAATCAACCCTGACGGTGCTGGGTGTGGATTTGAACGGAAAAGAAACCCCCTTGCTGGTCAATCAATTGGCCAATAAGTCATTGGACTTAAAAAATATCGACGCCCGCCGTTATCCTTTCCTACGGTTGCAGTTGCGTTTAACAAATCCCGACGTCAACATTACGACTCCTGCCCAGCTCCGCAATTGGCTAGTCACGTATACACCCGTGGCCGAAGGGAGCGCTACTTCTAATCTTAGCGGAGTGATTGAAAGACAAGAAGGAGAAATACTGATGGTTAATGTGACCTTCAAAAACGTCTCCAACGTGGCTTTTCAAGATTCTGTGGTGGTGCAGCAAACGATTTTTGGCCCTAATGTCTCCCCTCTAATAATTGAAAGAAAACTCGCTAAACTCGCCCCCAATCAAGAAACCTCTTTCACGGTATCGCTCCCGACTTTGGGCCGTGGCGGCGATAACCGTTTACTGGTCAATTTTAATCCGCGCCAGCAGCCCGAACAAAGCTATGCCAACAACGTAGTCAATCTTCCTTACACTGTCATTGCCGACCGATTGGCACCTGTACTCGATGTGGCCTTTGACGACCAACGCATCAAGAACGGAGAAGTAGTTTCGGCCAATCCCGTAATTGTGGTGCAACTCAAAGACGAAAATAGGTTTTTGTTTAAGCGCGATACCGTCGGCATTGATTTGTTTCTCCAGCGCCCTGATCAAAGCACCTTCCAGCGCATCAGTTTTACAAATCCTTCACTCAAATTTACCCCCGCCGACAACCAAAATGTGGTACGCATTGAATACCGCCCTGGCTCGCTTCCCGACGGGCTATACACTTTGCAAGTACAGGGTGCTGATGCCACCAACAACCGTACAGGCCTGTATCAAATTACGTTTAGAGTCATCAATGAACAACGGATTGTAAGTGTTGAAGCCAACCCCAATCCTTTTCAAGATTTTCTGCGTTTTTCATTTACCATTTCGGGAAAAGAAGCTCCTACCGAAGCCTCCATTATTGTGGCGGATATAGCGGGCCGAATTGTCAAAGAAGTAAGCCTTACGCCTCGCGTAGGCCCCAACGAGTGGATTTGGAACACCACCTCAGGATTGGCGATAGGCACTTATCTTTACCGAGTTACCATAAAAAAAGACGGACAAGAACTTATTTTGGGTAAGGGAGTGAAAACGACCGGCAAGTTGGTGTTGGTGCGGTAATGCTTTGTTTCGCGAATAAGCTAATATTTCTGCGCTTTTGCGTCAATAATCAAGAAGTACAGAGGCCGTTCTACCCATCGGTAAAGTCCATATGCCACAATCCATAACAAAATGAACAAGACCACGCCGTTGTTGGAAACATAACGTTGTAACACTACTGCGACAGGCCCGATATGAATCAGATAAAATGCGTAAGAAGATTTACCCAAAGTCTGAGTCAACGGATGCGACAATAGACGGTTAATAAAGGTATTTTCTGTAGAAAGTCCCACCAATCCAAAGCCGATAACAACCGGCAGCAGGAGATTATACAACAGCCATTCGGTATAAAAAACCGAAAATTGCTCATGGTAAACCGCTAAAACGTAGCCGATTACCACGCCAATTGCTCCCCCAACCGCCATGATGGTTTTGAACTGAAAGGTCGATGGCGTTTGGTTTTTTCGTAGCCACAGCGCCGCATAAATCCCAACACCAAATTCAAAGAAACGCCCAAAAATCGTATAGAAACTCCCAAACGAGAGGTAGTCTTTATACAACACAAACAACCCCACCATAAAGGAAGAATACAGCAAAACCAGCACCCACCACCGACGCCTAGCCACCAGAGAAATCCACCACGGCCCAAGGAAATAAAAACATAGTTCAACCGTCAACGACCAGCTTTGGGGAATACCGCTGAAAACCAACGACGGAATCAACCCTTTGAGAAGTGAAAAATTAGAAAAGTGCGCTAAAAAAGTAGCCGTTCCATTGCCTTTTACAAACCACTGAAGCCCATAAAGGCCCGTCAACAACAACCAATAAAGGGGCACAATTCGGGCAAAACGCAGCAGAAAAAAGTGTTTTAGTTCGGCAGTAGAGCTTAGTTTGTCGGCATGATTCCACGTAATCAGAAAACCGCTGAGGACAAAAAATACGGTTACGCCCACGTAGCCTTCACGCGCTAACTGATATAAAAAAGAGGATTCAGGAAACGGATTATAGTGATGAATATAAACCCACAACGCCGCAAAAGCGCGTAAACCCGTCAGAGAAGGGAAGTGTGAAGAGGTCATCGCACCAACAAAACTGAGCCCGTATAATTGCTTGTTTCACCGTTTGTGAATGCAACGGCGATTTTATAAACGTAAACTCCTCCTTCCGCAATTTCACCTAAATAACGTCCATCCCACCCCTGTTTGGGGTCTGCAAAAGTAAAGTTCTCATTTCGAAAAACGATTTCCCCCCAACGGTTATAAATCGCCATTTCTTTTATTTCTTTAACGCAGGAGTTACCGAACACGTAAAAAACGTCGTTTTGCTGGTCATTGTTAGGTGAAAAAATATCCGGAATGTAAATATTGCAGGGCAAGACAAATACATTCACTTTTTGGGATTCCTGACACGCCTGACTTGCATTCCTGACCGAAACCGTATATTGGGTTGATTTCAAGGGATGTACCCACGTAGCAGGACAACTAGCACACGCCAGCCCGAGCGGCGGACTCCACTGCACACTGAATGCGCCCGCTGGCTCTACCTGTACTTCGAGCCGTGTACTGTCTCCTTGGATAATAGACGGATTGCCTGCGATTCGAAACTGCATCTCTTCAACAATCAAACGGGTAGTCACCATGCTGTCGCAACCCGAAGGCCGGGCCACGGCCGTCAGATATGTGCCGGGTTTTGTGTATACCGAATCCCCTACTTTTAGGATTTGCCCCTGACAAATGGTCACGGTTTGAGTATGATTAGCCGCAGGAATCACTGTTAGATTCAGGCGCACAGTGCTATCGCATACGTTGGTCCGTAGAATTCTTTTTACGTGAATACCCGTAGTTCTAAAGCTTTCACCGTCTACTTTGACTTCTTCGCCCTCACAAATCGTTCGGGAGATGGTGGTATCAGTTTGGTAGTATTTTATCTTATAATCCAGTTGCAATTGGCAGGTTTCGTCGAGTTTATCCAACGGAGATATCTTGACCGTATACACTTCTCCCAAATTCGCTTTTACGCGCGCATTCGCCGTCTTTTCGCTGTTACTCCAGAGATAGCTCCCAAATCCATCGGGCGCGTTCAATGTCATGTATCCCTGTGCATCAGGGCAAAGCGTGTTTACTTTTACCTCTGATTTTACACATTGGGCGTCAAAATACGCATACCCAAAATGCTCCCTACCCGTACAGCCATGGGCGGTTACTTCAATCTTAATGATTCGACCTATATAATTGCGCAAATCAATTGCTCCCGTGGTCCAGTTTTTATATTCAATGTCGCCTTGGGTTTTGAATCCTTCGCTTGTACCTGCATTTTGCAACTGAACCCCAAAAGAATTACAAGAAAGAGGCTCTCCGTTACTATCAGTGATATTAATGTCAAATCCTGATTTTTGAGCGTCAACGTGTCGATTATCATTTTGCAGCACAAGTGCAAACTGATATTGAAAAAGCGTATTTTCGGGAGTGACGAGAAAAGACGTTTTGATGCGGTCAAACGAGCCGCCACCCATAGAATAGTTGGTACCAATACGGATAGAATGCACACTTCCCGGAGCCACCATCGGTATTTTTTCGTTGGTAATCTTAGGGTCAAACCCATCGCTGAGGCTTGTAACGTAGTGTCTTGCGTTTATCGAACCCGTCGTTTCATTCTGATAAGCAAGTTTTGCGTTGGCAATTCGTACAACACCGTTGGTCAATTCCCACCCCAAAGTAGTACCTGATTCAAAACCGATATTGCCGCAGTCCACTTGCTGCCCTAGCACCTTGGCTTTGATAAAAACAAAAAAAACAATTAATATCAATGCCCTTTTCATTAGATGCTATAGAGTTTATCTGAGTAGAATAAATTACGCACGATGAAAGAGGGATGTTGCATTTATTTTAAGGAACGTAGCGGGTGAGAGTTTTCACTCCCTAAAGTTAGCTCAAAATCTTGTCTCTAAATAGTAAGGCAGCATTTTTTGCCACGAAGGCCAATCGTGCGGAATATCCTGTCCCCACACGTCCAATTCATGATTGATGCCTTTTGAATGAAGAATCTCTGATAAATAACGCGACGAATCGGGATCCTCATAACTTCCCGAGCCAGTTACGATATGAATGTGCCCGTCAGAACGGTATTTAGACAGGTACGCCTCGTCTTTGAGGTTGCGTAAATAATGCACCGGAGAATTAAAATACACATTGTCGTCATAATGCCC
>JAIXPV010000120.1 GCA_027486105.1 Runella sp.
ATGGTTTCTAACGTGACTCCCAAAGACAACGTTTGCATCGCAGCCCGTGATATCGACGGCGACGGAAAGGTAGAAGTGGCTATCGGTGCCATGTGGAACCCCGCCGAGACAAACGATATAGCAAAATCGGGCGCGGTTTTTTACCTGATTAGGCCGCAAGACCCAACGCAGCGCTGGGAACCTGTGCAGCTTCACCACGAAATCACGACGCACCGAATGCGTTGGGCGCAGGTAGGCAAAAATAAGTACCAGCTGGTTGTAGTGCCATTGCACGGTTTGGGCAATGCCAACGGAGAAGGGAGGGGCGTAAAGGTGCTAGCCTATGACGTGCCCAAAAACCCAAAACAACCATGGCAGTATCAGTTAATAGATTCAACCTTACACATCACTCATAATTTTGAAATATGGGAAGACCCCGACGCTACCAAAGTGCTGATTGGTAGCAAGGAAGGGGCGAAAATGGTGTCGTATCAAAAGAATCAATGGAAACCAACGGGACAATGGATTGGCGAAGGTCTAGGAGTGGGTGAAGTACGCCGAGGTTATTTGCCCAACAAAGATGCTTTTGTAGCGGCAGTGGCTCCTTGGCACGGCAACCAATTAGTAGTTTTAAACCCTAAAACCAACGCTAAAAAAATCCTGACCGAGCGCCTAAGTCAAGGCCACGCGCTGGCCTGCGGAGATTTTCTGGGCTTGGGATACTCACAAATAGCGGTGGGGTGGCGCAACCCCAACTCCGACAAAAAGGTGGGCATACGGTTGTTTGTCCCAAAAGATACTGCGGGCGAAAACTGGGAAGAGTTTGTATTGGACGAAAGTGTCATGATGGCCTGCGAGGACCTTTTGGCCACCGATTTGGATGGCGACGGCGATTTGGACATCATTGCCGCGGGCCGCGCTACCCTCAATGTGCTGATTTATTGGAATCAACGAATCAACAAATAGCTTTACTTTGGAAGATTAACAATGCCTTGGAGCATTTCATGAGCTACTTTTTCGGGGGCAAAAGGTGCCACAATCTGCCGGGAAGCGTCGCCCATATGTGATAAGGATGCAGCATTTTCAACAAAATAGCGCATTTTGGCTATTAAATCCTGTTTTTGACGGGGGTTGAAGGTAAAGCCATTCTGCCCCACACGAACCAAATCTTCCACGCAGCCCGAAGGCGCTGAGACCAACACAGGCAAGCCGCAAATCATGGCTTCGTTGACCACCAGTCCCCACGGCTCCGACTCACTGGGTAACACCAATACATCGGCCAAAGCCAAGTATTCGGCCACTTCGTACCAAGGAACTCCCGCCTCAAAGCGAATATTTTTTGTCTTTTGGGCTTGCCGTTCTAACATTGATTTTTGGTCTCCTTCCCCCAACAAAACCAAGCCCCAATCAGGGGTTTCGGCGCTAATTTCGGCAAAGGCTTCCAGAAGCATCGTTAAATTTTTGGGTGGAATCAACCGACCTACAAAAATGAAATTATAAGCAGCCCAGTCTTTTTGTTGTTTTCGTTTTTCACGTTCGGGAGTTGCTTTTTGGTGATGTTCCAAAATCACGTCATTGTCGACCACCGCCGCTTTTCGGGTCAGAATTTGGGAAGGTGTTACCCCCAATTTTGCCAAATAGGCCGCCGATGATTGTCCGAAACAGAAAAACCCGTTTGCTTGCTTTAACAAAAATTGCTTAAAACGCTCCTTGGCTCCCATCCGCACGTGGTCGCGTACGTTGGACTCATTAGAAATGATGACTTTAATCCCCGCTAGTTTGGCATAAAACAGTAAAACCCACTGCGCAGGGTCGTACCAGCCCGTCAGATTCAGCACATCGGGGCGATAACTACGGATTTTTTTCAACAGCGCCTTGGTTCGCGGCCACAATTTGACTTGGTCGAGCGACGTATTAAAAAGCACTTCGTAGTCGTAGTCGTACCGAAAAGCTTCGGCATCGCCCATGTTGGCGCGGCTTTTTTCGGAAAGGGCAATTTGAACAACGTGAATTTCCACCCCATACTGCGGAGAAAGTCGATGTAGTTCGCTGAACAATTTGGACTTATAATGCGCCCAAAGCTGATTATGGACGATGAGTACGCGCATGGCGGGCAAAATAGGCGTCAAGGTATTGTTTCAATAGCGGGTATAAATGTTTAGCCATGTAGGCCTGTCCTTTGGCGTTGTAATGAATGCTATCAAAGTCAGGATTTCGAAAAAGGTCGTTGGTCAACGGAAACCCCCTTCGTTGTAACTTCAATTCATCAATAATTGGAATACGGTTTTTACGGGCAAAAGCCAATATTTCTTCGCCCTGACTGTCGTAGCGGTTTTGCGCAATTTCGGGCAACTCAGGATGTAAATAAATACAAAAAGGAATATGCATCACCTTGGCGGTATCGGCCAAATGCTGAAAGCCAGGATTGAACACGGTGCCGAACTTATGAATCACATCATTGGGTGCATGTTGCGCCGCTGGCGAAAAAAACTCCTTCAACGGCACTTCGACGTAATGATACACAAACAACGTATAAATATAGCGGTGCCAAAACTCGTACAACGCCACCGTGTATTGTTTGTCAGGGTAATTGGGATTCACCCCTACCAATTTATGATGGCTCATGTTGTCGTAGGCATCGTGGCTGCTAGTAACTAGGCACATCACATCGGCGCCGAAAAACCCTTTCTTTCTCAAAAAAGCAAACACATTGTCTGGCCCCCAAGAACCTGCCGATACATTCAGGACGCGCACAGGTTGATGATAGTGCTCCGTAAATTGTTTTTCAAGAATGGTTGAGACCAAATCGTCGTGGTCTGTTGGGTTTCCGCCGTTGATGACCGAATCACCAACCAGTAAAACAACCGTCGTATCGGTAAGATTAAGGGGGTCGCTGCGCATCGAAAACGCATTGGTACGCACTACATTTCTAAAACGAAATCGGTATTGATTGGGGGCAAAAACGTATTCAAAATCGGGGTCCTCTATATACAGCGGAGCATTGCAAAATCCAAAAACGAAGCGTAATAATAACTCAGCAGTTGAAAGCAAAATCAGTAATAAAACGATTATTTTACGCCATTTTTTCATTTCTATTTTTTCCTAATTTCGGGCTTTTTCTTCTTCTATATTGTCTACAAACCTACGAATCAATCAGTAGTCAAAAAAATAAGAGTGCGACAAAAATTGTCGTCACTCTCATTTCAGTGATAGTTACTATTAACACCACCTTCTATTTTTGGTTCAGCTTCCTGCTCCACAACCTTTCAAAACCAAACCGATGAAGTTTGTTGCTCCGCTCGTCGGAGCTACCCAAAGTGTACTTTCATCGCTATCCAGCGCATTTATAAAACTCCCGCCCCTTCCCAATGGGGTACCCGTCAGTTTTTTACTTCCATGATAAAATTCTATTTCAGCAAGATCTCCTTTTCCATTTTTGCTAGGCACAAATCGTACTTGGGGATAAACGGCCAGATTATTTATCTTAAACTCCTGCCAAGTACCGCTTCCATTTTGAGAAATCGTATACAAACTATCCCAGCTCAACCCATCATAAGAACCTTGAATCTGCGCCCCAACCAAATGGCTCTGACAACAATCATCCCTGAATTTAAGCCGTACTCTATTAACTGCGCATATCTCTTCCTCTCCACATTCTGTCACGCTAAGGGTCGTAATAGCCTGACTATTACACCCTGCTTTGGTGGCGGTCAATGTATAGCTATAGTCCCCTTTTGCAGCTGGTACGTTTACACTCACAAAATTGCCGTTGCTATTGACTCCCTTGCCGCTCCAGTTGTATGCTACTCCAGCACAGTTGCCTCCTGTGCAATTTGCCGAAAGCGTGACCGCCGCACCGCAGGTTGGGTTAGGGTTATCTGCATGGATACCCAACGTAAAATTGCAGGTATTGGGCGAGCACTGCGGCAGTACATCATCATTCAAAACAATATTTTTGGGTTGCGAATATGAGGATAAATTATACCCAGAATTATTAAGAATACTCAGCAACGAGTACGTTGTGGTACTAGTAGCTGTGATGGGCGACATGGGTGTAGCTAATAGTTGCTGTATCTCGGAGCTTTGCGTAGCAGGAGCAAAATCATTTATTGCATTGGGAGAACCGATGACCAACGTTACAAATTTAGCCCCGTGTTCGTACGATTGTTTTAGAAAATTAATTTTATCTGTTGTGGTTCCTTGCGGAAACATCTCATTCATAATCCATTTATTGGGGACATTGGTCCTTAGCAAATCCATCGAAAAGCGGTGATTATAAAACATATCATCATTGACTTTTACCCCATCAAATCGGCAATTCAACTTTTGAAAGCCTATTGTGCCTCGATTTTTTGAAGCTCCGTCAAAAACCGACCCCATATCCAACACAAACTTTATGTTGGAATCCACCGCTTTGACGGCATTCCCCATTTGGTCAAGAAATTCTTTCAATTTTAAATGCCTGAACATATACCACCGCCTTCCCGCCTCGTCATTTTGGTTGACTGGTGGTTGAGCTGCCGTTCCGTACTGTGTTAAGTGCCAGTTACTATAAGCATTTTTCATATGCGATGAATAGTCAAATAAGGAACCGTGCGGGTATTCACCTTCCTGATTTGAGGTAATAGAAACACTTATAAATAACAACTTGCCTTGCTCCTGAAGGTATTTATAGCGTTGCGTTACTTCGGTTACAAAAGCTTTGGCTTTTTCTACCGAAGGCTGATGGGCCAGGCTAAACATTTTATCGTTGTAGCCGTCAGTGTACACATTTCCTGACGCGTCTCTCATTTCGTAGGCTTCCCCACCCCAGATAAACCCTGACCGGTTTATTCCATAGGCATTATTTGTCCCCAAATGGATTCGTAGCGCGATCTTATCTATTCCCTGCTCAAATGCCTTTGCAATTACGTTATCTACCGGCCGCCATTCCGACGCAATGTTTGGGTTGGATAAACACTGAAATGACGGGCATTTGGTGATATCCCACCTTACAGTTATGTACACCGAATTGCATCCTATTGACTTTGCTCCAGGAATCATATCAGCATAGTATTCGTACTGATTATCTTCTTGGGTATTAAGGACCAACATCGCCAAGTAACGCTTATTGTCTTGCCCGTATCCGGCAAAATTCAAGTAGAATAGACCAATCTGAAGGAAAAGTAATGCTTTTTTCATGCTTCCAATTCTTTTTAAAAATGTGTAAAAATCCTTAAGAAGTCTCAAAGGGGGTAAGCATGTAGTAAAAGTCAAACAGTAGATTGCTACTTAAACTAACGCCAATATTGACACGATGTTATATGAGGAGAGTTCTTAAAATTTCGTTTTTGATTTAATGAATCATTTAACAACACTGCAATAAAAATAGCAAAACGCCTATTATAATAATGTTATAAAATAAAAATAGCCCATTTTAAGGGCGTTTTTATCAAGCACAGATAAACATTCGGTTATATTCCTTCATAGATTTTAAATTTTTTAGTCTGCCTCACCAATCTAAACCGATAAGCTGGAAACTGACTTTCTAACGTGGGGTTGGTCGGAATTTGTTGATAGGCTTCGTGCACAAACGCGTATACTTTTCCTGCTTTCCCGTTGTATTTTTCGGACAAAAAACCGCATCCTTTAGCAAATTTGAAATCAATGCTCCCGACCAGTTTTCGCGCCTTTACGGCATCTACGTTGAGCGACCCAGAAGTGAAATAGAGAATATTTTCTGGTTTATCAACGGCATGGATAAACGCCAAATCTTGCTCGTCGGCGTGTCTTAAAGCGAACCCTGAGCTTCCCGTAGCTGATTCATTACGGATTTCAACTTTTTTGAGGATGAACGTAGAAAGCCCATAACCCGTATTTAAAATAATTAATGCTCCAAACACCCATTTAGCCGCAACCTGCGACCTACGCGATGCCCCCAACAACAACGGCAAAAACAAATAAGCCACTACTTTGGTATGGCGGTACTCTACTGAAATTTCGGCGCCTTTGTTGTACAATAACAAAAATATACCGCAATAAACCAGATAAAAACCTAAAAACAGCCAACGGGCTTCTGTATGTCCAGATTGTTTTATCATCCACATTAACCCCAAAAAACCTATCCCCATTAAGGAATAATATAGACTATGCCCCCATTCAGGAAAATCCGTGCGTAGCAGTAACTGAGGGTATATTTCAGCAATACTGAACCAATGCGTAAGTGGATAGGTAAGGGTTTCAAACGAAGTCCATGAAATATTAAATGGCTGGTTGGTGCTCGTAATGGGGCTTGTCCCAAGACTGATAAATCCCAATTGAGTAAGGGCCAAATAAAAAACCATGCACCACCCCATGGCCAAGGCTGTCCAAAAAGCAGGTATAAAAAGTTTTTTTTGCTTTCTAAAATCATTCAGGAAAGCAATGCCTGCACAACCACACAAGGCGGCTAAGCCGATGGTATAAGCTGTTTTTAAAAAGAAAGAGAACAACGACAGCACCAACAACCCACTAAAAAGAGCAAAAGGTTGGCGACGATATTTTAAGAAATACCAAATCGTCCAAGGCTGACTTCCAAATAGCAGCAATTCGCCACCAGTATAGTTGAGAAAATTGATGGTAAATAACCGAGAAGTAGCAATAAAAAATAGCGCGAGGGCGAGGGTGGTTCTATCAAATTCTAACCGCTGATATACGAAGTACCATCCCATTAATCCTACCACCGAAAAAGCCAGCGTTATCCACAAACTTGCCATTCCGGGCGAAATATTCAATAGTTCACTCAGCGCCCCTGGCACCATATACTGTCCAGGGCTCCACCACGTCAAAAACAACGATTGATTTTGGGCAATATTTTCAGGAGAGGGTATTAAAAGGGTATTGAATTGGCCCGTACTCAGCATATCATTCCAAACAGAGAGGCCAAAACCAGGGTCTTCTCCCAACACCAATGGAACCCAATACCCAGCCATTGTCATCAACAACAACACCCCGATTATTAAAGAACGACGCGTAAGTATTTTCTCAATCAAAGCCATGAAACAATCTTAAACTTAACTTATGCGGGTTGAGGTTGTAAAGTGCTTTTGGCTTTTTGTGTTGAATAAACGCCAAAAAAACGGATAAACATTACATATACCAACCACATACTGAGGTCTTGTGGACGTGCTCCTGAGAACAGTGCAATAAGAACAATGATGGAAAAATAGGCCAGAAACAAAGACAAATCGTTGGCCGGTCTAAAAAATTGCTGAAGGGCCGTAAAACCCATCACCACAAAAAAACTATTAAACAAAATAAAGCCCAACACGCCCTGATTTACAAGCGCTTCAATGGCTGGAACATCAAAGAACTGCGCTTTGTAGCCTTCTCCAAATAGGATAGTCCCGAGAGAGCCTTCTCCCAGAAATACCTCAAAAACGTATTTAAAGCTGTACACCCTGTTGACCGAAGAGTGATCAATTGATGCCGTTTTTTGGTCTACTTCAACGCCCGTAACGGTATAAATAACGCTTCCGAAGCGCGACATAAAAGTGTTAAAATATACCCCAAGCGCATACGATGCAAACTGAAACTGTGAAAGTAAAAAAGCAACAATTCCGTACACTACAGCGGCAATAGCCAACACACGCGGCTTAAATATAGATACCACCATACCACGACCGTGCAACGTAACATAAATGAGAATCATGACACCTAAGCCAATCAAACTCATGTTGGTTCGGGCCAGAATTAAGACCCCCAGGGAAAAAATCGCAATCAAGAAATAACAAATTTTGAAAATCAAGTTTTTGGTACGCCCCGCCACCAACAATGCCGAAAGAATAGAACACAACGCATTGTTGGCATAGGCATGGGGGTTACTATTTTGGGTATTGGCCGCAAATTTAATAGCGGCCCGCTCCCCAAACGTCCAGTGGGGGTCTTTGGTCAAACTGTACAAAAGGCCAATACTGGCAACTAATGTATAAAAGACCATGACTTTCAAGACGATATTGGCCTTATCATTGGGGTAATACATAGATGCAAAAAGAAACACAACGGGTATGATGTAAGTCAATGTTTCTCGAAGCCGTTCTGGAGAACCCGCCGGACTTGGGTAATACTTCCAATATACCCATCCCAATACCAAAAAGCTGAACCAACAAACAAAAAGCGTTTGATTAGGCAAAAATACAGTTCGGAAAATATTCAGAGGCATTAACAGTGCCAACCCAACTGCCCAATACAATATGGTAAACGTACTTCCTTGGGGGCCAATACCGAAACCATCCCGAACGATAAAAACAATCGGATATGCATTCCAAAGCATGTTAATCCCAAGCGCCTGGCGATAGTATTTTAATTCCTCCCACATTGTTCCGTCACTTATTTAAGTAATCCATATCTAAAAATGCAATAAATAGCCCGAAAACCGTCCTTCCAGTTGATTTTCTTGCCTTCTGCATAGGTTCGGCCATAGTACGAAACCCCCACTTCATAGATTCGAATGTTGGGTATTTTCGAAATTTTGGCGGTTACTTCTGGCTCAAAGCCAAACCGTTTTTCGTTCAATTCAAGCCCTTGAATCAAGTCTATTCTGAAAAGCTTATAACAGGTTTCCATGTCCGTCAAATTCAAATTGCTGAACATATTGCTTAAAAACGTCAGGATTTTGTTTCCGATGGAATGCCAGAAAAATAAAATCCGGTGCGCTTTACCTCCCATAAAACGTGAACCATATACCACATCGGCATGGCCATCTACGACGGGTTGTAATAAAATATTAAACTCTTTGGGGTCATATTCTAAGTCAGCATCCTGAATAACGACATAATCGCCCTGTGCCCTGCGAATACCCGTATGTAGGGCGGCACCCTTTCCTTGATTTACTTCATGCTTAAAATAAGAAACCTCCACGCCAGGATTCATTGCCTTAAACGCAAAGATTTGGGCTTCCGTCTCATCTTTTGAGCAATCGTTCACCACGATAATCTCTTTCTCAAAACCACCAATCAACTCCACAGAGGCAACTGCTTTCAAAACGGTTTGAATCGTTTTTTCTTCGTTATACGCTGGAATTACAATGCTAAGTTTTAAACTCACGATTAATTATTTTAAATATTTCTGCACTGATTTAATAGTGTATTCTACTTATTCTTAAGATACAGTCAGTCAACTTTTTAAGAGCGATAACGTAGTCGTAAATAGTTTAACGCTGGCTTCTCAACCAAGTACGTAATCCCTACCGCTAGCACCAAAGCTCCCACCAACGCTACAAGAGCCGCTGGCACAAATTGCCACCCCAGTTTGTCGCGCAGTAAAGTTACAACTCCATTCATAAAATAATGGTGAATTACGTAAAGGCTGTACGAAATTGTTCCTAAAAACATCGTAACACGGTTGTTAATCCACTCCAAACGTTGACTTATAAACAAAAAGAAACTGCCAAAATAAAGCGTACTAACCGCAATGTATTCTGACCAATTTAAAAATAAATTGCTCCGTCCGGTTTTTTCAAATAACAGTAAAGTAAGGATATAAGCCAGTACAATGCCCGCCACGCGCTGTAATCTGTAACCCTCCGTATAAATTTTATAATAAAGAATACCCGCCCAAAAAAGTTGAAAATGATTAATCAACGGAAAGCCTTCACGAATAGAGGTATACAAAGAAGGATACGAAACACTGACCCATCCATGAACAATTGCCTGAATGACTACCAACCCAAATCCGTACCATTCAAGGTTTTTGACTTTATTGAACAAAAATGCCAATAACATCAATCCATAAAAAAGCATTTCAACAATGAGTGTCCAGTAGGATTCATCCAAGTCTCTCACTCCAAAATAATGCTGAAACATGGTCATATTGGCCAAGTAATCACCCCAAGAAATGTCACTGTAGCCCCAATATTTTCCGATGAGCATCCAGCCAGCCGTCATTGTAACCGCGACCCAATACACTGGATACAGCCTCGAAAAACGAGCAAATACAAAATCTACGGCCCGGGTGGTTTTATTGAGCGTCATGTAAATCACAAAACCGCTGATAATGAAAAACAAATCAACTCCAGTCACGCCCCATGAAAAATGAACGGGAGCTTCGGCCTGATGTAACGTAAGATGGAAAAGAACGACCGCCAACGCTGCAATGCCCCTAAATGTATCTAATGTAGCTAATCGCTGTTTTTTACTAGACATAATTGATTATGGGTACAATTCACTTTGTGTTACAAAGTTGATTTTTTTACTTTGTATTTCAAAGTGAAATTTAATTTTCTCAAAAAACTACTCTTTCGAAAACAGCAACTTTTGACAAAATATCTCCGAACGGTAGTCCTGAAGGTATTTATTTCCATCAATTACGGGATTCTTTTGCGATAAATAAGTACTCATGGCATCGGCAATGGCTTCAGCTCGGTGAGGAGCAACTGTAATACCCAGTTGATATTGGCTGACCAATACGCCCATTATCCCAAGTTTAGAGGCGATAAGCGGCTTACTGTACTTAGCCGCCAAGCCCAGAATATTGCTAGAACTAAAAAAATTGATGTAAGGGACCAAGACAATATCTGCTATTTTAAAGACTTCATTGGTAGCGGCAGGGGCAAAAAAGTGAAAATGCTTGATAAACAGTACCTCGGGGTATTTCTTTTCGGCCTCATTGATGGCCGCAAAAAGCGTAACATCGTAGCCTTTTTTTTTTTTTTTTCAAATCAAAATATTCAGTTGGCTACGCTCTTGGTGGGTCAGCCGCTGCAACGCCGCCAGAATGGTCGGAACGTTTTTTCGGGCCGATAAATGTCCGTATATCAAAAAAACTCGGCGCCCTTCCGCTACCCCGTACTTTCTTTTCAAGTCTACTACCGATGTAGTGGTGATTTGCGCCACGTCAATTGGGTCGGGCAAATGCTCAAATCGTGGGCCAAAACGTAAATTGTATTCTTCTACGCCCTGTTTGTCGTTCAAGAAGAAAATACGTTCCAGTTGGGGATTGCGCAGCATCCACCGCATTTGCCATCCTTTCCGCCATCCTCGCCATTCCCGGCGCAATTTGTCGGTCAGGGTTGAGTCATCTTCATAATATTTACGGAAAGGCAAAAATAATAGCCCCGAAAACTTCACGCCAAAATTACTTATCGAAGCTCTTCCCAACTCATATTGAAAGGCATCAATGTGCATAAAAATCAGCCGCTCAACCTTATATTTATGAATCAAACCGGTCAAATAGCGCATTTCTGCCGCCGCCCGCCGCAATACACTTGTCAGGGCTAAAAAAGAGGCTAATTGTTTTGAATCTATGTAATGAAACTGCACCTGTGCTTCATCGGCGCGAAATCGGTCACGAGCCCCTTCGTGCAAAACGAACACAAACTGACACCGAACTTCTTCGGGCATTTTTTTTAAATATTCCACCAAAAACTGCAAGTAATCTAAATGATGCCCGCTGATGTCTCGGTCGTAAATAAGGGTGCGTACAGGGAGTTGCATCATGCGTTTACCAATTCTTTATACACTTCAAGCGTTTGTTTAGCGGTTGTTTCTGCCTTAAAAAGCGGAACGCGCTCGTAGCCAAGTTGACGCATTTGCCCTTGAAGCGTTTGACTATAAATAACCTTTTCGATGGCCTCTTTGATGGATTCTGTATTTTCAGCTTCAAAATAAACGCCTGCTTCGTCCGCAATCTCATCAAAAGAGGTTCCCGCAGTCAACGCCACTGGACAGCCGCAACTCATTGCTTCCAAAACAGGTAAACCAAAGCCTTCCATCAACGATGGAAACACAAACAACTGCGCCCGCTCATACAGCTGAACTAGTGTAGTATCATCAAAAATGGGGTGATAAAGGACTTGTTTTTCTACTCCAGATTCATTTATGAGGCGTATTTCTTCATTTGAAAATTTTCCGCCGCCCGCACACACCAGATGTAAATCTTTGTCTTTGAGAAGAATTGGGGCTATTGCGGCCAGAAAAGTATCGAAGTTTTTGTAATAATCTCGTTTACCAACAAACAAAACGTAAAGCTCAGGTAATGTCAGTGTTTTCTGTCCGATAAGCGTGGGCTTATCAAGGTAGTTGCCTAAAGGAACCACTTTGATTTTGGTTTCGTCAACGTCAAAATACTCCAAAATACCCCGTTTGGTAGCTTCTGAAACCGAAATAACGATGTCGGCGCGTTTGAGTAACTGTTGTTTCAAATCCGAAAGTCCTTCACCCAATACTGGAAACATTTTTCCGTATTTTTCACTCAGCACGTCATGAAAAGTCAACACCATTGGCTTTTTTCCTACCTTATTCAAAAAGTAAGAGTGATAGTAAGTAGGATGAAAAATATCGAAATTTCCCAGACTCAGCTTGGTAGAACTGTAGAGGCGATTGAGCCGGGAAAATAATTGATTGACGCGGGGATTATTGGCAAACTGTTGATAACGAACAGGATGTGAGTAGTTTACATCCCGAAGATATTCATTATTTGAAAATTTTAATGCTAGTTCAAATTCAATGTCTGGGCATCCCGCAAACGCATTCATGAGCTCATAGAAATACCGGGAAATACCGCCATACTGGGTGCCGGTAAAGGTCTGGTGGTCATAAAGAACTTTCATGCAGCACTCATTAAAGATAATAAATCGGCCGCTATTTGCGGTTATTTCCCGCAAAAGTACAAAAAAACTCTATCTGAATAGTTATTTACTTATTTTATGGTAAATCGGAAAATAAGTAATCGTATCTACAATTGACCTCAACGTATCCTTTAACCCTCTTTTGAAGGCAGAATCCGAAGAATGAAGTGATTTTCGGAGTGAAAACACGGGCGGTATAACAGTCGTATATTGCTTTACGCTTTCTTTATAACTGCTCAACAACTTGGTCGCACCCGAGTCTTTTATCATCTTTTTTATCTCGGCTCCCTCTTCTAGGCACTCTCTAAAATTAAAAAACACCAAAGGTTCACTTAGATTAACAACCCATTTACTGTCTTTGAAAGTGAGCACGCGTTCGTGTAAATTTTGCAAACCCACATTCCAACCGATATTCTTATATATGCAACTGTTCTCGAAAAGGATGGGGATGTAATTCAACCAAAGTTGGTCATGATTCATACCGTTGCATAGGTCCAGATAGGCCCTATCGGTGAGCCGCTGCTGCCACCACTCCAAAAAACGAAACGTATTTTGGCTTTTACGTACCGCAAAAAATCCGTTATCGTACATTCCAGTATTGAGAAACATTTTCTCATCTCCATAGGTCGATTTCCCAAACCTACGGGTCAACCGGGGCGTTAGAAGAATATCATAATTGGTTGATTTTTTGAGAATATCGCCAAAATCACCAAAAATGAACGTAGTTGGGTCAAAATAAATGACATTCTCAATTTCGTTTTGTTGCAAGAAATAACGCGCAAAAAAAGGCTTGGCGGCAGCCACAAGCGCGGGCGTATCGTACCGCTGCTGCATCTCAGGAATCGCCTCAAACGGTAATGCCCGAAATTGAACCACGTCCAAATCACCCGCCGCCGACGCTCCAACCATCCCAACCTTAAACGCAAATTCCTTCGGAAGGCTCTCGGCCAATACTTGCGCAAAGGGGTAGTGCTCTGCCGTACAAACGGTAAATATTAAAGTCTTGCCAGCCATTTTTCAAACGGTTTTTTCAATATTGCTCTTATGCGTTGGTACTTATACAACGGCTCAGACTTGATATAATAGCACGGAAACTGCCGATAATACGCATTATGATTACGTAATAATTCGTCGCGATAATAGTCAAACAACGGGTTTAAATCGGGCCGTTGTTCAAAAGTAAATCGGTTTTGGTATTTTGAAATAACGGCCGGTTTGGCGGGGTCATAGCCGCTGTAATGGAAAAACACGACTGGTTGGCCGTTGACAGAATGCCCCTTTTCGTCCTTTGTAAATGTACGTTCGTGCAGATTCCAATAGGCCGCATTCCAACCAGGGTGCTTTTCTACATGCACGTTTTTCCAAAATACAGGGGCAAAATTGACCCAATGTTGGTCCACAAAAAGGCCGTTACAGAGGTCTATCTTGCACTCGTCAAATAGTTTTTCTTCCCACCACTTCACAAAATCCAAGGCTTCGGGGCTTTTATGAAGGGCAATAAACCCAAGATTGTAAACACCCGTATTGAGGTGATGTAATTCATTGGGTGTGAGTTGGTCTTCAATAGGCATCGCCAAATGAGGCGTTAAGGCAAAGTCATTTTTTTCAAGTAATACCTCCAACTCTGCGAGCGGCTGATAAACAATAATATCAGGGTCAAAATAAATGACATTTTTCACCTGAGGAATTTTACCAAAAAAATACCTAAAAAAATAGGGTTTAACGGCCGTATTTAGCTCTGTAATATTATAATGTTCACACATTTCATCTAGCCCGTCGATGCCAATACGGTGCAGTTCGAGCAGTTCAAATTCGGGGAGCTTATCGGTTGGAACATTCGCCGTATCCAAACGGTCTACCAGTCCAATAACAAAGCGAATATGCGGATTGGTACGCTTTAAAGAATCCCCAAGAGTCCGGGCTTGGGCAAGATAATTAATAGAGCAAAGCGTAAAAGCTAAAGTCATTCGTGTGATGTACGTTACGGTTCCTGTTGGTCTTTCGGCTTAGTAATGGTTAACGGCCGAAGGGGGTAGCGTTAATAATTATACAATTGAACCGATGGTTTCTTTAATTTGACCAATACCAATGAACCCGTTCGATAGATAGCCTCGATTTGTGTTTTGGGCAAGTACCGATCAATGAATTTTTCATTGTCACTCAATACATAATCGTACGCAAATATCTGACGTGCATTGGGCAATGCCAAATAATCTTTTTCAAAAACAATATATCTCATTTGCCAATCGTCTGACATTCGAGGCCGAAGAATGCTCCAGTAGCGATAAAATCCTACGCTTTGTTCCAACAACATCCCTACCCCTTGTGAGTTAGGCTCAATGCGTTTGGCAAGCGCCTTGAAATCGTAATAGGTATTGGGATAATCATTGTCGCAGATGAAA
>JAIXPV010000300.1 GCA_027486105.1 Runella sp.
ACAATCAAAAACGAGATAAATTTAGCGCCCAATCCCCATACGGTAGAAATGGCTTCCGAAGCCACACCCGTAGAGGCCGCAATCCGCTCAATGGGCAACAGCTTCAAATAGGCAACATTTACGCTCAAATACGCCAAGCATACGATACCGATTCCCATCAACATGGCACGGGGCACGAGACGATTAGCATCTTTGACTTCGGCCGCAATAAACGTAGCGTGTTGATAGCCCCCGTACGAAAAAGAAACCCCAATCAGCGCCAATCCAAAGGAGGAGACAAGGGGTAAATTTTGCGCATTGGAGGCCCACGTAAAATCTGTAATGTTTATGGCGTAGGTACCTGCTACAAAACCAATGATAACCACCACCGCGATACCCACCAATTTGGCTAATGTAAAAACAGATGCAAACACACCGCCCCATTTTACGCCCAGCACATTCATGATGGTGAGAAGCGCAATCGTGAAAACAGCGACTGCTAGTTGTACATTCTCAGGCATGGGAATGAGTTCATTCAGCTACGAAGTAAACACCAATGTGAGCGCCGCCAATGAACCCGTATTGATCACCAAAAGCATGGACCAGCTGTATAAAAATGCAGGAAGCTCGCCAAACGCTTCTTTTAAAAACACGTAAAACCCACCTGCTTTAGGAAAAATAGAGGCAATTTCGGCAAAAGTAAGGGCCCCGCACAACGCCACCATTCCTCCCGCTACCCACACACCCAACATCCAGCCTGTGGTGGGCAAGTAACCAGCGATTTCGGAAGGTGCTCGGAATATTCCAGAGCCAATGCTCGACCCAACCGCAATCATGGTCAGGCTGAAAAGCGTAATTTGTTTTTTAAGTTGGTGAGACATGGATTAAAAACTAAGGATTTGGCAATTACAAAATTGGGTTATCTCATCTTAAAGCAATCCTTCGTCGGCAAAACTCAGGTAACCGCCATCCGTAAAGATAATATGATCTAAAACTGGGATTTCGAGCAGTTTACCCGCTGCCAAAAGGCGACGAGTGAGGTCTTTATCGGCCTCACTCGGTTTGAGATTGCCCGAGGGATGATTGTGCGCCAAAATAATGGCACTCGCCAAGTGTTCAACGGCTACTTTAAATATCATTTTTGGGTCGGCTACCGTACCCGATACCCCTCCTTGGCTGATTTGAACAGGTCGAATGACCTCATTGGCCCGATTGAGCAACAACAACCAAAATTCTTCATGAGGTAAATCCAACAAATAAGGCCTAATTTGTTCGTATCCGTCCTTTGAACACGTAATACGAGGCTTTCTGACAATTTCACTTTCTTTACGCCGCCTTCCCAGTTCCAACGCAGCAATAATCGTAATGGCTTTTGCTTCGCCTATCCCTTTGATTTTCATTAAATCTTTGGTGGTCAACTTGGCCAATTCGTTGAGATTATTGGATGCTTTTTGGAGAATTACTTTTGCCAAATCTACCGCCGACAGCTCAACGGTTCCTGAACCAATCAAAATAGCAATCAATTCGGCATCGGTCAGGGCAGCTTTTCCTTTCAAAAGCAATTTTTCGCGGGGACGGTCTTCTTCCGCCCAACTCAGTATTTTTCGTGATGAAGTGTAGTCGTTTTCGGTCATGAAGGGTTCATAGGTGGTCGTTCGTGGTAAAAATACTAACTTGCCAGTGAAATCAAAGCGAGTCATGCGTAAATACAGTATTATTATCCCCGTTTACAATCGGCCCGACGAATTGGCCGAGTTGTTGACGTGTCTGGTAAAACAAACTTTTACCCATTTCGAAGTCATCATCATTGAAGATGGTTCACGAATCAAATGTGAGGAAGTTGTGCAAACCTTCCGTCAACAACTGGATATTCACTACTTCTACAAGGACAATGGCGGCCAAGGCTTTGCCCGAAACTACGGATTTGAACGTGCGAAAGGCGATTATTTTGTTATCCTTGACTCCGATGCACTGATAGAACCCAATTATCTGAGTATTGTTGACCACCGACTGAATACAGATTCTGTAGATTTATACGGCGGTCCCGACACTGACCATCCGAGTTTCACTTCTATACAGAAAGCCATCAGTTATTCAATGACTTCCCTCTTTACAACGGGCGGTATTAGGGGTAAAAAAAGCAATTTAGGTGGCACTTTCCACCCTCGTAGTTTTAATATGGGCATTTCTCGCAAAGTGTGGGAGCGTACGGGAGGATTTCAAATCAGCCGCATGGGCGAAGATATTATTTTTAGCATCACCGCCCTCCGAATGGGCTTCAAGTCAGCCCTGATTCCAGAAGCATTCATTTATCACAAACGGCGCACTGGGTTTGGGGCTTTCTTTCGACAGCTTCGTTTTTTTGGACGTGCGCGAATCAATATAGCCCGTTTTTATCCAGATGAGCTCAAATTGGTTCATACATTTCCTTTTCTGTTTACCGTCGGCTGCCTCAGCATTCCCTTATCATGGTTGATTCACCCTTGGCTGTTTCAGGCAGGGATTACCTTTTTAGCAATTTATGTTATTCTGCTGTTAATCGATGCTACTCGTCAATCAAAAAGCCTGAAAGTAGGCTTTTTAAGCATTATTGCAGCATTTGTACAGCTCTTTGGTTATGGATTGGGTTTCGCACAGGAGGGAATAAAACGCTTACTTGAACCCAAAACTCACCGCGAAACGGGTGCTGCCGTTGACTATCCTTCTTGATAAAGCATAAAAAAAGCGGCCATAGTGACCGCTTTTTTTATAACAGGAATTATAATCATTAATATTCCCACAACCCATGCTCTAATTCCATCAACTCATTTTCAAGTTGAATAGATTTCCAGAGTGCTTCTTTTTCACCACCATAAATGGTAATGAGGTCTTGGTCTTTGGGGTTTGATGTTTTGATAATACGACCGCTGAATAAACGAAGATCAAACGCATCAGCTAAATTTTTATGCTGGGCAGTATTGTATTCGTTGAACCAAATGAACTTCTTTGGGTCACTGCGAAACAATTTGTCCAAGTCTTTGTATCTAAAGGTAGCAATCGGCTTCTCAATTCCCCCTGGGTTCAATTCCGACGGCAACACCATCGTAATGGTTTGAATATCGTAAATCAAACGTGAGCGTTTCCGGTCAAAAATCCAATCTTCTTTCATTTCAAGGATTGGAATATCCTTAGGAAAAAATTGGTTCTCTTCCATTTTTTGCGCTTCAGCGGCAGCCAGAGCAGCGGCTTCTTCCGCCATTTTGCGTTTAATTTCGGTCGAATCTACCTGAGGTTTTACGGGAACTTTCGCAATTTGTCCTTTTTTACCTTTGGTAGTTGTTTTCTTTTTAGGTGCTGGCGTGCCCCAGCCGTCGTCTACAGGTTGTGTTTCTTTTTTGGGCGCAGGGGTTCCCCAACCATCGTCCGCTTTGGCAGGAGCTTTAGGGTCTTTCTTTGCAGCATCTCCCCAAACATCTCCACCCTGAGCGGCATTGTCATTACCAAAACCAGCTTTTATTTCATCTTCGGTCAAGGTCTGCCCTTGATTTGGCATTTGAAGCGCCTTGCTGAAATCTGTACTTGTCATTTTTTTGGTCATATCGGCATCTACATACGCCTCCAACAGACCCGCCTTTACGGCATCCATGATGTACTTTGTGATTTCATTGCCTACCGAAAACATAGGTTGATTTTGCTTTTCACGCAAATCCAACCGGCGCCACAGTGTGCGTTTCATCATCACATCAGCATCGTTAATCTCGCGCACTGACAGCGGATTGACACCCTTAGTGTCTTTCTCTTGGGCTTGAGTGCTCATGCTCAATGCTACCAAGGCCGCACTACCTAATAGGCTACTCCATCTTTTCATTTTCTTTGAGCGTTATTTTGATTACTTTATTACTAACGAAATCTGTTTCTTGTTAGTACAAAATCGAAAATCAGTATTCTTAATTCAACGGCACCGTACGGGTTTCAGAGCCTATACCTGCATCCTGTACGTCTCCTTTGAAATTACGGCGCTGTACGCCTGATACTTCAATCACAAGGCGGTCACCTGGCGCAGCCTGGGCTGCCAAAGCATTGATTGAACCACTTGGCCCAGAAATAACCACTGGCTGACCTTTAGGACGGTTTCCACTTGCCAAACGAACGGTAATTTGACCCACCCGGAAATTGGCATCTTCGGGCGAATAATTCACTAAGCTCTCATCTGCAATTGCTTTCACCGAAATATTCCGAGCCATGCTGGCAGCAATAGGGCGTTTATCATCCACCAATGCGCCATTGATATAATATTCCAAACGAGGGCGAGGAACGCGGTTTACGCGGAATCCTTCGGTACCAATCAAGTTTCCTTGGTTCGAAATATTCAATTTAACATTTCTATTATTCGGAATAATAATTACTTTCCCTTTGCCATTGTTGATAACTTCGGCACCATCAGCCGTAAAAGCTGGATTCCATAAAGGGCCTAAGCCTGGGCTTTGAATACTCAACACGTTTTTACAACCTAAAAACAAAGGAGGCATAGACGCTGACTCAATATTATAAGTTGGCTTAGCAACTTTATAATCATATTTCATCGAAATAGTGGTATCACGACCACTCGGCGTAGGGAATGAAATAATTCCCGACAGGGTTTTGGCAGCTAGACCATCTTTATCGTACGACCCACCTTGAGCCGTAAATTCAATGATTCCTTTACCATCTTGTACCCGCAACGGTGCTCCACCTAAGCTCATGCGTGGCGTAAGCGAACTGGAAGAAGCCGCAATAAACATCTCTCCTTTGAACTTGGTACCTGCCACAACTACGTTAGACTCGGCACTAATCATTGCCAGGATTTTATCAAACTTGATGTCCTTCGCACCTACTTTAGCCGCCAAAGCATCAAGTACTTCAGCTTCTAAACGACGAATTTCTGATTGTTTTTGGCTCAATACCGCCAAAGCAGCAGGAACGGGTGTTTGTGCAAAATTTAACTCTGCAAAGTCCTTCGTTCGTTGATCTTTGTCGCGCTTTGCGAGGGGGTCTTCTTTACCGTCGAGCGCCAATGGTGCAAAACTAGTTCCAGAGAGTTTATTCATTTGCTCTACAAAACCATTAAGCTTGTTTTTCAGCTCATACGCTTTACCATTTTTTGAAGGCCCAATCATGTAAATAGCTACCTTATCCTCTTCGTTCGGGTTTTTGACTTTTCCTGTTTCAGGATCAATTCCGCCCCCAGCCTCGGTTGCTATTTGACTTTTTATGGCATCAATCTCACTAATCATCCCACTTGCTATCTTGCGCACATCTTCAGCTTGCTTGACAATCGCCACTTCAAAGGCTCTATTTCCAGACTTTTCGACTTTATCTCTGATATTTTCAACAGTTCTTGCGTTGATTTTGTTAGCGGCGTTTGACGCAACCTCCATACTGTTGTTCAACAATTGGAATTTTTCCAACAATGCCGAACTTACTTGCAAAGCCAGCATGGCCGTCAAAACCAGATACATCATCCCAATCATCTTCTGACGGGGTGTCTCTTTTGCTCCTGCCATTTTTAAATAGTTGAATTTTAGCTTACTTTAATTGATTTTAACGAGGGTGACAGTTGTATTTAAGGGTTCAGAATTTTCAACTCTGCACCGTCAAATTAACCTCGCATTGCGGTTAGCATATTACCGTACACATTATTCAAGGCGGTAATATTGGTTGTCAATTTTGACATTTCAGCCTTAAACTGCTGTGATTCCTTGGTTGCATCCGCCATATTAGCCATTGCATTTGTCAAGTTACCATAAAACGCATTCATGGCTTTGAGGTGCTTGGTTGTATCCTGCAATTCTAGCTCATACACGGCATTAAGCGCGCCCATGTTCTTAGTTATGTTTTGGAATTGCTCACGATATTGTTGAGCATCTTTGGTTGCATCTGCCATAGAAGACATGGCATTGATAGCCACCCCATAAGACTTGTTCATATCATTGATTGAAGCCGATGCAGTTTTTACATTTTTAGCGTAATCGTTGGTGGCAATGGTTGCATCGGTCAAATCTCCAATTTTAGATACTGTATCGGTCAGGTTTTTAAATCCTTTACCAAGATTATTGAATATATCTGGTGAGATGTTGGCTTCGGCTAACATTTTATCCATGTTAGCAGTCAAACCTACACCTTTTTTCTCTTCTTTGCGCGAAGGTGCTGGTGCTGCGTCGTCTGCCAATTCAGGGTATACTTTTTCCCACGCATATTCTTCAGAAGCAGGGTATAAAAAGCTTTGCACTGCGTACAAAACGAAAATGAAAGCTTCGGTCAAAAGACCGACTGTCAAAATCTCACCGCCACCTTCGATGTGGGTAATTTTTGCCCAAGCACCGATGATTACAACGGCTGCTCCAAGCGCATAAGCAGTAGGGACTATTTTACTCCAGAAAACACCTTGTTTTTGTGCTGCCATAACAGAATTAAAGTATTGGTTTAATAGAATCGGTTACAATAAATAAAGGTCGTAAAAAAGAAGGGTGCCGCCGGGCAGCACCCTATATTTTAAGGTAATAAAGTCGAATTATCTTTTGCGTCCACGGGTAGTAGCTGCACGACCAGCGAGGTTTTCAACTACGCAACGGAAACCAATGAACGAGCGTTTATTGTCTTCATATTCCCAACCGCGTGTTCCTGTTTCGAGGAAGTAAGCAACATCTTTCCAAGATCCGCCCCGTACTATTTTACGCGGTTCGTCAGGGTTATCATTCATTGGGTTCATATCCCAGTTTACAATAGTGGCATTGTCGGCATAAGCATCCAACGTCCATTCCGCTACGTTACCTGCCATATTATACAGTCCATAATCATTGGCGTTGTATGCATTTGCAGGGGCAGTGTAAGGATACCCATCGGCGTCATAATTACCACGCTGTGGTTTAAAGTTTGCTAAGAAACAACCTTTTCCATTGGCTACATAAGGGTTGCCCCAAGGATACTTAGCAGATGCACGTCCACCCCGAGCGGCCCATTCCCATTCGGCTTCGGTTGGCAGGCGGAATTTTGGAGAACGATATTTACCTTCTTTTGCGCGGTAGTCATTATACAAATTTGAGCGCCATTCTGAGAAATAGCGAGCTGCTTTCCAACTCACTCCCACCACTGGATAGGTATCAAAGGCGGGATGCGAATAGTAATATTCAAGCATCGGGTCACCGTTGTGATACGTAAAATCTTTTTTCCAAACCGTAGTATCGGGGTGGTACTTTGAGATAATTTCTTCTTCTCCAAGAACTGACAATGAGTCAGTCATCAGAGACGCTACAAATTGACGATACTCGTGGTTTGTCACTTCAGTATCATCCATGTAAAACGAAGTAATGGTTACTCGGCGGTTAAAATTGACCTGCGTAGCGGCAACATCTTCATCAGCCTGCCCCATCATAAAAGAACCCGAAGGAATAAGTACCATTCCAAAAGGAGTATCTTGCTTATAGTCTTTACGACCAGTTGCAATTACCTCTCCGTTCCGAATGCCGACTTCCTGTTTGGCTCCTTTTTTGCCTCCTTTTCCTCCTTTGCTATTTTTTCCGCCAAATTTATCTTTGACGAATCCACAACTTTGCAGCATCATCGCTACCATCAAAATCCATGCTCCTTTGGTGGCGCAGCCGAAAAATACCCTCTTGCTCATGGTTATTCCCGTTAGTTTCAAAATTCAGTATAGAAACGAAGTTCTATGTGTTTATTGTGTGTTTTTTTTAAAATTCTCTTTTACTGTTACAAAGAAGGGCTTTATTTATTTTAAAATTCCCCACAAGCCCCCAAAATTACTAAAAAACCATTAATTTTTTATCAAACGGTACAACGGTCATCTAACAATAATATTGCCAAAGATTGTATTTAGGAAAAAAATACTGTCCCTTTTAAAGATTTGCCCAATTATCCCCTGTATTAATACCTAAATCTTGGGGTACGCACAATTGTCTTTTTGCCTTTTGTAAGCGCTGGTAGTGCATAAGAAAGCATCACCTCATACGATGCGGGGGCCTTTACACTACGGCTTCCTCCTACCAAATCAACGGCGCCAGCCAAACGCAATGCTTTATTGCCAAGTAGATTTATTCCAGCTATAATATTATAGGATTCTTGCACACGGTAGGTGATTCCGCCAAAAATCCAGTCATCCCATGTAGCCATTACGCCTCCTTCTACCGACAACGTCTTAGGATTAAAATCCGTCAGGCTCTTTACAAGAACAAGCGGCTGTATTTCCAATCCATACAATGGTTCCCAACGATAACCCGCGGTCAAATAGGCATTAGGCGCTAAAATACTATTGCCAGTATCTCCTCCTAGATTAAATTTGGGTCGATTTAGGTGATTAACGCTTGCACCAACATAAAAAGTACTTGCATCATAAAACACACCTAAAGAAATATCGGGCTGAGTTACTCCTAAGCGTCCGACTGGGATAAGTGGATCACCAGGTTCACGGGAAACCAATCGACTAAAATCAATGTATCTATTTTGAAACCCTACCCGCGCTCCCAGTGCAAGGGTATTCTCATTGATATTCATTCGATAGGCATACGAAAGCTGGACTTCTTGGCTGCCCATTGCGCCAATTCGATCATTGACGTAATTAATACCAACGGCACTCTTTATGAAATTTAGTGGAACACTCCCTGAAAATACCAAGGTATTGGGGGCACCGCCGTCTCCAGAAGTAGTCTGATAACCTTGCCACTGAATACGATTCAATAATTGAAATCGGGTAGTCCCGTCGGCTCCTGCGGTGGCGGGATTATAATATAATTGATTGTACATGAACAGGCTAAACTGAGCATCCTGCTGCGCCTGTACATAGTTTAATTGGGCAAACCAACTTAATATGCTCAATAGTAGTAGTTGTGGGTATTTCATATCCAATTCGCCGGTATTTTCAATACAAACGACAATTAGCGAAAAAAATTTGATATAAAAAAAGGGTTAGTTTCCCAACCCTTACTATAACGCATAAAAACATATAAGTGTTGCGGTTTTGCTCTAATTGTCCAGAGAAAAACGGCTCTAAACCTTTCTATTCAGATATTATTGGCTTTTTTGATGTATATTTCCAAGGCCCCAGTCATTGAAGGAGCATTGGGCATGGGGGCCTCAATGTCTAAAATCAAGCCTGCATCCGCCACCGCCTTTGCGGTCGTAGGACCGAAAGCCGCTATCCGGGTTTTATTTTGCTTAAAATCAGGAAAGTTATGGAATAGTGAGGTAATTCCAGAAGGACTGAAAAAGCAAATAACATCGTAAAACACTTCTGTCAAATCTGACAAATCTGAAGACACGGTTTCGTACATTACTGCCTCGGTGAGGTGTAATTCGTAGTTACCCATGAATTCGGGGATGTCGTTGCGCCGCTTGTCAGAACACGGAAACAAAAACTTTTCGGTTTTGTGTTTCTTGATTAAGTCTAATAAATCAGCAGCGGTTTTTTGACCTGAAAAAATCTTCCGTTTGCGTATTTGAATGTACTTTTGAAGATAGTTGGCAGTTTGCTCAGTTACGCAGAAATATTTCATTTCGGCAGGCATTTCCAACTTGGCTTCCTTACAAATACGGAAGAAATTGTCTACGGCATTACGGCTGGTAAAAATAATAGCCGTATGCTCCATGATGTTAATTCGTTGCTTACGAAAATCCTTAAAAGAAATACCCTGAACTTCGATAAAAGGACGAAAATCGACCTTTACGCTGTACCTGCGCTCTAACTCAAAATAAGGGGACTTTTCATCAGTTGGCCGAGCTTGGGTGACCAAAATGCTCTCTACTTTATTCAACCGGTCTTGTTGCATCAAAATCGTTTCGCTCATATCAGACGTTTGGTGGGGTTTTCCCCACTTCTTATAGGGCATACCTTACCCCGATGATGATGGGGATTAATTCAACAATGCAAAGGTACGAAATTAAATATAAATTTTTAACAGTTGTGCTATTGCTAATTGTAAAGAAGATTAAAATGGCCCTAAAAACATAAAAAACAATTACTGGAATAATAAGCACAGAACGGATGATAGGCGACCAGTCAATAATGTAAAAAGAAGCCACGGAGGCAATCAATATAAGTGCCGTAAAAAACAACAATGAAGACTGTAAAACCTTGAAATAATGTACATTAGCTACGCCTTCCAAACGATACAAAGTTCCTAAAATATACAAACCGAAATATTTTCCTATAAATCCGAGAAAACAGATAAATGCTATTTTTAAGTAATTTAACCAAGTATCAGAAAGTGCAGGCCCAGTTGCTAATAATTCTTTTGATGCAAACAGATTATATTCTTTATCCTGCGTAAACAAATACAAATATGCTAATTCCAGACTTAACAGAACCACAAATAGAATATTGGTTCTGCTAAAGGGTTTATTGATCATAAATGAATCATCCCTGAAGTCCATCTGAAATAAATCAAGAACACTATAAATCCTGTTAAAAGCCCGGGGAGAGGTATTGAATAAGAAAGCGGCAAAGCTAAATATAAGCAAAATCCCCAAAATGAAAAAATTGGAAATTGAGGCTTGTTCTCTGGGTTTTAGGTTCAAAAACGATTCTTCCTCAATCGTAATTAGCTTTTCGACGGCTGCTTTTCGGTGACCAATAATGACTACTTTTCCAGTCTGCCCAGGCGTTCCATAAATCGTAATCATCAATTGAGGGCGCCTGAATATTTTATAAAGGCTGTCTATTTTCATGACTCGCCAGCTTCTCGCCTTGAGGTTTTCCTGCAATGAGCCATTCAGAAACAGATAATTGTTTTTTTCAACGTACAACAACAATTCATAATGCAGGTTGCTTTCCAAGTCCAATAGCGTATTGATTGCCAGTTGATTACCGTGCTGTTCGGTCACGTAGGGGACGTATTCTTTTTCTCGTTGATCATAGACAAGCCACTCCTGCGCCAAATTTTTTACGAGAAAGTACTGCTTGTCTGGACCTACTTCTGCCCACAGGGAACCACCGCAGCTAAACAAAAGCAGCCACGTAATATATTTAAACCTATGAACAACTTTCTTCGTCATTCGCCGATCATCATTTTTAATCCCAAAAATAGATACAGGCAGCCTGGAATATCCAAACTGCCTGCAAAGTTAGAAAAGATAACAGTAATATCGGCTAGTTACGCCCTAAGGCTTTCAACATTGTTTCACCAATCAACGCTGGTGATTCTACCACGAAGATACCGCACTCACTCATGATGCGCATCTTAGCCGCAGCCGTATCATCGGCACCTCCGATAATAGCACCTGCGTGGCCCATACGACGACCTTTGGGGGCAGTTTGACCAGCGATAAAACCAACAACTGGCTTGGTACCGTTTGCTTTAATCCAATAAGCGGCATCGGCTTCCATGCTTCCTCCGATTTCTCCTATCATCACGATTCCTTCGGTTTCAGGATCATTCATGAGCAATTCTACCGCTTCTTTGGTAGTAGTACCAATGATTGGATCGCCTCCAATGCCAATGGCAGTAGTTTGGCCAAGGCCTGCTTTTGTCAACTGATCAACCGCTTCGTAGGTCAACGTACCTGACTTAGAAACGATTCCAATGGTTCCTTTTTTGAAGATAAAACCAGGCATAATCCCTACCTTACATTCGTCGGCCGTCATGACACCCGGACAGTTTGGGCCAATAAGACGACAGTCTTTTGTCGAAATGTATTCTTTCGCCAACATCATGTCTTTGGTCGGAATACCTTCAGTGATACAAACGATTACTTTGATACCAGCATCGGCGGCCTCCATGATGGCATCGGCAGCAAAGGCTGGCGGTACAAAAATGATTGACACATCGGCACCTGTAGTATTTACGGCATCTGCAACGGTGTTGAAGACGGGACGATCGAGGTGACTTTGACCACCTTTACCTGGAGTCACTCCACCTACCACATTTGTTCCGTACTCAATCATTTGTTGGGCATGGAAAGTACCTTCGGAGCCTGTGAAGCCCTGCACAATTATCTTTGAGTTTTTATTGACTAATACGCTCATTGGTGGTTAGTATAAAATTGCGTGATTCAAGATGATTAACTTTATTTTATTCAAGACAGAAGGCAAAAATTTTTCAGTAAAAGTAGGTCGAAATAAAGAAAGTACAAAAGCACCCCTAAAAGAAAAATTTTTAAAGGCCTAAAAATTGCTTATTTTTCTGTTTAAAACGGCAAAATACTAATACCTTGCTAAGGCTTTTTCAAACGTTTATTGTTGTTAATCATCGTTTTTTTCCCCGATAAAACTTAGCCCCTTAACCTTTAACTTCTTGTGTAAGAATGATTCAACTCTCCAACGCCTTTTCAGACGCTGTCGTAGCCACTGTATGCATTGTCGTTTTTTTTAAATTCTTTGCTTATGTTCCCTTCCATAATCGCCTCCTCTGGGGTGTATTTTTAGTAACAGTTTCATTGGCAGCGGCTGCAGGTGTATTCCGTTATTTGGGTTTTCAGCAATTAACCGATACCCATCGATCCCTCTCAACACTAGCCGGTAGCGCCGGACTAGCAAGTGTGGTGGTTGCCATTTGGGGGTTAGTGATGCGCCAGACCATCTCTCGCCCCACCATCATTGTGACCCTCTCCTTCGGACTTATTTTATTTATTTTTCTGCTATACCCTGCTTTTCAGGTTTTCAGCTCCGTTGTGCAAGCTTTTACGATGCTTGTGGTGATGTTGATTTCCGTTTTCGGGCTTATGCAAAAATATCAAAAAGCCATCTGGATTGTGATTGGCGTGATGATTTTGGGCATCGCTACAAAAGTAGCCACCCAACACCTACCTTTCAGCCCAATTGATGTATATCACTACGCATTGGCCGCCATGGTTTTCTGTTTTGGCAAAGCGGTGTAAGTTTTAAACTATTCCACCACAAACGATTCCATACGCCGCAAAAAATCCTCATCTACATCGGCACCATGTCCAGGCAAATCGGGTATAATTACCTGATAATGATTTTGATAATGAATCCCGCCCAATACTGGATTTTGAGCGTGTTCAAAAGGAGAATCTAAATCATAGAAAACAACGTTTTGCAAAGCAGACGCAAAATGGGCATTGGCCGAAATCCCTAGCCGAGACTCCGACATACATCCAATCATACATTTGATGCCTGCCGCTTCGGCAATGGCGTTGATTTTGACCGCATTGCGCAGACCGCCACTTTTTGAAAGTTTTATATTGAAAAAATCCACGGCTTGTTGGGCCACCAATTTGATGGCATCTTGCGGAGAAAACAGGGACTCATCGGCGCAAATAGGCACACGAGCATTCTGCCGCAGCCGCGCCAAGTGGGCGTAGTCCCAATGTTTTACGGGTTGTTCGCAGTACTCCACGTTCCAGTCGGCTATCGTATTCAGAACGTTAAGCGCGCTGATATAATCCCATCCCTGATTGGCATCGGTACGGAGGGGAATGGCGTCGCCAATGGCTTCACGAATGGCGGCAATACGCCGAATATCATCTTTGGCGTTTGTTCCTAATTTTACTTTAATCGCTTCCGCACCACGTTCCTTTATTTTAACGGCATCGGCCGCCATTACCTCTGGCTGAGCAATGTAAATGGTTTCATCAGTAACAATCGGACGATTAGCACCACCTAAGAATTGATACAAAGGCATATTGGCGTACTTGCCAGCCAAGTCATACAACGCCATGTCAAACGCACTTTTTACGGTCGGGTTTCCGCTCAGATAACGGTCCAGAGCCGCTAAGCAGCCTTCTATATCCAACGGATTTTTACCAATTAGCAATTTTGCCAAATCATAAGCTGCCGCATAAGCAGTGGCTTGAGTTTCGCCCACTATCATCCAAAAAGGTGCACCTTCACCCGTACCATAAAGGCCATCTGAGGTATAAATTTTGACCAGAATATTTCGAGCTTCTTCAATAGTTCCAATCGCAATCGTGACGGGAGCCTGAAGCGGAATATTAAATTTATAGACTTCAATGCGAGTGATTGTAGACATGGTTTTCCTTCAATATTAATTTATAATTACCCCTTTTTTGCTCAAATAAGCACCAATATTGAATTTATTGCCTTCCATTAGCTCAATCTCTTGATTCCAATGAAAGGTTTCGATACGCTCTGGAGTTGCAATCATAACTACTTGTGCTTCCGTAAGAATCCAAAACACTTTTTGAGTCCCGAAGTCCAACATTTTTTGTGTCTTCTTATAAATATATCCCGTTTCGCTCATGGCTTCAACATCGGCATCAATATCTATCTCCAAAGCAATTTTTGGAGGTACACTTGCGTACTTTCGTGAAATTTTATCAGGCGTCAAAACTGTCTGTTCAAAAATTGCAATATCGTTAGCTAAATTATTTTTGTGGTCAATATGCAAACCTACTTCATTAATCAACACAGTATACATTTCTTCATCAATAAACTTGCCGATAAATGCCGACAAATAGAACACAATCAGTGCCTGTAAACTACTTGACCCCATAATTTCTACGATAGATTTTTCACCCGACAGTACTTGACGATAACCTTTATAATACACAGGCTTTCCATCCATGATTTCATAAATCAAGTTCTCTGGCACTTTTTTCGGTGCTTTTCGTATTTTTCGGGGTGTATCCAACGCTGTCATATTCCCTGATTATTTTTTCAAAGTTACTAAAATCTTAACGCGCCCAAATCAAATACTGTCATCAGAGGCTGTAGGTATTATTTTTTCTGACCAAGCCCATCTTTTCAATCTTTTTTTTTCATCACGCAAAATCAAAGAAGAAAATACAGCAGGTAATTGATGCCTTTTACCAAAATTTAGCACTATAATTTCATTTTCAAAGTTCGGTTTCAAGTATTTCTCCCTTACATTAAAACTCGGCTGACAGCAATAGATAAGCAGTCGTTCAGCATAGTCTATATCCCTACTCCAATCTTCATCAGCAGGAGATATATCCGATTCTCCTGCAAAATACCCTAGATAAATGGTGACGTCAGAAGGCACATCAGGTATCCAATCACGTTCGTGGCTTTCCATTCTGTATCTAAAAACGTTTCGATCACTTTTTCCAATATACAAAAGAGAATTTGCTCCATAAACAGGATGAGTACCGTAGATTTGGTAGAGGCCGTAATCGAATTTGAAATCTTTTTTTTCTTTAGCGTCTTTTATTGTCAAAGGCCCTTCCCAAACGATTTCAATCTTATGTATTGGTTCGATATTAAACATATTTCCATTTTTTAATTGATTTTAACCAAAAAACCCTAAATTATCAATCCCAACACTCCATAATCAACAGGTCTCCTGCACTCGCCGAGATTTTCACAAACCCATCTTCCGCTGCTTCGTTACTGTTGCCGCTCCGGTAGCCGAGCCGCAAATAATCCCCCTGAAGGTTATATTTTAAGCCTTCTGTATGGATTCCTTCCACCAATCCGACGGGCACGAGCGATATGGGTGTGCCTTTTACATACCATTTTTCAAAGGTCCCAACCAACGGAAAAATCTTGGAGTAATCGTCTAGCATCACGATTTTGATTTGGTCTTTGTAACGCACAATATTGGTCATATTGGTAAGGCTATGGTCAGCCCGGCGGCCCGTAGCCCACACAATATTTACCGCTAGGAATCCCCTTTCTATCAAAAATTCAATGCCTTTTTCCAAATCCGTTTTGTCTTGGTCGGGTGCATGGACAATTTCGAGCGGATAATGGCGGGAGGCGATTTCATCAATATCAACGTTGTGGTCAAAATCACCCAACAATACATCTACCTTTATCCCCAAATCCAATACCCGATGAATGGCGTGGTCGAGCACGACCACAAAGGGCGACCATTCCAACAATTGCCCCATCATTTCAAAACTACAGCCCTCGCCATTGGCAATCAAAAGGGCAGGTTCTTGCTTTTCTCTTACAACGTGGTGTGAGGACATTTTTTAGTAGTGAGTAGTGAGTAGTGAGTAGTGAGAAAAAGCTCTCATACTAAATACCCACTCCTATTTTGGGGGTTGAATGAATGATTGATAACGCAAAGAAAGCGACAAAAAGCCACTTGGTTTGCTCGAAAAGTTGTTTTTGTTGAGATACCCACGCCAAAATGCCCAACGTAAACAGCAATGAAAAAGGAGCCAACCGTCTGAAATATAAGCTTTCAATGGATTCGTCTGTGAGATAAATGGTTATCGTAAAAAACAAATAAGCTAAGGCCACTAAAAAAAAAGGGTCTTGCAGCATGAACTTGGCCATGTGGCCCACATTGATTTTTAACTTTTTGGTCAGTCCTAAAAAATACACTACTTGCCGTACAATCAACCCGATAAGTACCCATTGCAAAATGGCAACGCTATAAATAAACCACTTGACCGTATCGCTTAAGCCAATATTTTTCAGGTCCCAATCCCGTACTGCGAAAAATAGAATTTCCTCCCCCAATCCACACATTCCTCGCCCAAGACGTTGGTTAAATGGTTCCGTGGGCCAAAAGCCATGTCCACCCGTATAAGTACCTGTGTTATAAAAATTGAAGTATAAATACCCAGTCACCAATACCATAAAATAGAAAGCCACCTTGTACTGACGGCGTAACAGTAAGGGAATCAGCAAAAAAACGCCTGCATAACGGGTAAAAAAAGCAGCGAATGCAAAAATCACGCTAACCTCTTTTTGCCATTTACTCTCGCGGTCTGTTGGAGAAAAAAACATGGAAAAACCCAAAACGAATAAAATAAAAACTGTTTCTGACCACGTATTTGTGAATAATTGAATCAGCGAAGAAGCCAAAAAACCTAAGGATACAGACCACGCTTTGTCATGAAAACGACGCTGAATCAACCAAAAGCAACCCACTAATGCGAGAAGATTGACAATTTTAGACGCAATTTCGACCGAAAAACGCGTCAAGAAGGCAACTACTGCAATCAGCGCAGAATAGCCCATCGGCCAAATGGCGCAGAAAGTTTCTTTTCCTTCAAACTTAATGACGTAACCCTTGCCGCTGAGCAAGTTTTGAGCCGCCTCAAGATAATAATGGGAATCAGGAGTCAGAAAATAAGCTGAATCAGCGCGGAGCTTGAGATAAACTACCGCGCAAATGAGTAGAAATTGAAAAAATAGGGCAACACGATTCAGCATATTGGGTTCCCTAAAAGCGTCTATCACTTGTCTATTCCAGAACTTTTCAGGGTGACAAATATAACATTACTTATCTGCATCTGCCATGCGCTCCCGCGCCTTCGGCAATTGCCACCACGGCAGGTAAGGATAGGCGTGATGTTCCAAATGGTAGCCAAAAAAATAACAGCTCAAAAACGCTTTTATGTGATTGAGGGATTGACTGCGGGCGTTGAGCGGAGGATTATGATGCTCACCACGATGCGGCAAATAGGTACCGAAATAAAACAACTGAAAGGTACTCAACACCGCAGGAATCATCCAAAAAACCACCCGATTTTCCCACGGGAACCACAGTTTCAAAATATTGTAGGTCACGGCCATCAACAGCACTTGTACCACCGAAACGTATTCTTTGGCAAAAGCAAAGAACCACAAAAAGAAATTGGGGTGGCCATCGTGATAATCAGGGTCGTCGGGTGTGGCGGCGTGGCGATGATGAAGGTGATGCTTGGACGAGAGTTGTTTGTAGTTGTTAAACGCAAACAATGAGGCACTTATAAAGCCTATTACATAGTTCAGGCGCTTATTGTGTGGTGCCACCACGCCGTGAATGGAATCATGAGCGGTAATAAAAACCCCCGTATAAAGGTGCATTTGCAGCAACACCAAGGCATACACCAACGAGTCGCGAAAATCAAGGGGATATTGGAGCAAAAAAACCAAACTTCCAAACCATAACAGCAGGACTGTGAAGGCTATCCAAAGTCCTTTTTGGCCAATGTCGGTAGGTTTGATAACGGGAATTGAAGACATCACAAAAAGTGGTTATGCATTTTTAACGAAAACACCGGGTCTTTTGTTCTCACGGTCCCACAACTACACAAATTCTTTCGGGGATTGTCCCGTAAATTTCTTAAAGGCGCGGTTGAAAGTCGATTTGGAATTGAAGCCGCATTCCAGCGCTACCCCCAATAGCGACAAATGCGCGTTGGCGGGGTCTTTGAGTTGGCGCTTGACTTCTTCAACGCGGTATTCGTTTACGAAATCATTGAAGTTTTTGCCAAAGTTTTGATTAATGGCTGCCGAAAGTATCGAAGTATTGGTTTTGAGTTTGGTGGCCAAATCACTCAACGAAAGTTCGGGTTCGAGGTACAGCTTTTGTTCTTTAAACAGTTGTTCAATCTTCCGTTTCCATTCCGAGTAATCATTGTTTGATACGGTTGGGAGGCTATTAGTCGGTGTTAAAGGCTCATTTTCCAACGGTAAAGTATTAATTTCCAATCGTTGTCCCCTAAAAACAAGTTTGGTAGGCTGATGCTGGGCATATCCTTTGATGCCGACGTAGCAGATAATTGCCACCGTGAACAAATGCCACCACCAATCCTGCTCAAAGGGTAAATCACCAAGCGCGCGATCGGCAATTGACCAGCCCAACTTAAACACTTCGCCCGCAATGATGAGATAAATAAAATTGCGAAGCCACACAAAACTGAGGGTCTCGGTGTCTGAAAACTGGGTTTCGACCCAGCGGCGGTATTCTTTGTAGAGCCGCAGCGATTGGTAAAAATAATAGATGTATGAACCCCAAATGGCAATGCTCTCCAACCAACCCAACCAATACGCCAATTCCGAACTTCGAAAGGTGTCAACCGACTTTTTCCCCTGCATAAAGACTACGAAATTGACCAGAAAGTAAATGGCATAAAACGAATAATGCCGCATATGGCCCGCTTTGTATCGAAAATCGCGGTTGATTTGAGCTTTTAGATAAAAATAAATGGTGGGTGCAAAGGCAAGGTGAAAATAACGCGGAAAGCCGTCAAATTTTTCCCAAAGGATATTGATTCCCGAAAAACCAAAAGTATAATCCTGACTCTCCATGGCTAGGAA
>JAIXPV010000642.1 GCA_027486105.1 Runella sp.
GACACTCTCACTGGCGCAGCCGGGTGTGTACTCATTGGCCAATGCCTCATCGCCGCTGGAATACTTTCAAAACGCCGATAATAAGCGTATCAACAGCCTGTACGGCATTGCCAAATTCGGCTTTAAGAATATGCTGTTTGTAGATATTACGGGCCGCAATGATTGGTCGAGCGCACTGGCTACGGCTGCGTCGGTGGCCAATACGTCGTTTTTCTATCCGTCGGTCTCGGCGGGGTTTGTGGTTTCCAACGCAGTCAAATTGCCCGAAATCATTTCTTTCCTGAAAGTGAGGGCAAGTTACGCGCAGGTGGGCAATGACACCAATCCCTTCCAGACCAACGGCACCTTTACGTCGCGTACGCCCGTGGGTGGGTTACCGAGTTTCAGTGACCAAAACTTTATTCCCAATGCCAATCTCAAGCCGGAGAGCATTACATCGGTGGAAGTTGGAGCGGATGTGCGCTTTTTCAACGACCGCCTGAGGTTGGATATAACTTATTTTAACTCGTTGAATAAGAATCAGATTCTCTCCCTGCCGATTGCAGTGTCGTCGGGCTATGTGCAGCAAAACGCCAACGGCGGCGCGGTTCGGAGCAAAGGCCTGGAAGCCATCGTGGATGTGACACCCGTGCAGCGGCGGCGTTTTAAGTGGAATACGTTGATCAATTTTACAGCGTATCGAAATCGGGTAGAATCATTGCCTGAGCAGGCCAAGACCATTACGTTGGCCTACAATCGCGTGTATGATATTGTCAATCAGACGATTTGGTATCAGGTGCAGGAAGGCGGGCGCATGGGCGATATGTGGGGGACAGGTTACCTCAAAAATGCCAACGGTGACTTTGTCATCAACAAAACGGGCGGGTACATTGCAGATAACACCCTGAAAAAGCTGGGCAACTACAATCCTGATTTTATGGTGGGATTCAATAACAATTTTACCTATAAAAACATGAATGCCTCGTTTTTGGTCGACTGGCGGCAGGGCGGAATTTTAGTGTCGCGCACGTTGGCGCTGGCCGCCGTAGGCGGCCAATTGATCGAAACGGCCGATCGTCCCGATGCGGGCATTGTAGCCAAGGGTGTGGTGAATACGGGTACGGCCGAAAGCCCCGTGTATCAACCCAATACCGTGGCGGTGTCGGCCGAGACGTATTATCGCCAGTATTATGACCGCAACCACGAAGAAAATAATACCTACAATGCGTCGTATGTAAAACTTCGAGAAGTACAACTAGGCTACCAACTGCCCGCTTCTGCGTTGGGAAAGCACATTCAATCCATCAGTGTTTCGTTGGTAGCGCGGAATGTGTTTGCCCTCAGCGACATGCGCCATTTTGACCCCGAGCAAACGGCCTTTCAGGGGCAGAAATTTTTGTCGGGCGTGGAAGACATGAGTTATCCCACCTCGCGAAGTTTGGGCGTTAAATTGAGTTTGACTTTCTAAATCATCGACGTTTTTGTTGTTCAAATGTATCCAATCATGAAAAAATATATCGCTCATTTCTCAGTCATCGTGTTGGTGATGTTGGGAAGCTGCACCAATGATTTTGAAAAGATCAACGTCAATCCCGTGGCACCCGTAGACGTGCAGCCCGAGCTGTTGTTCCGGAAAGTACTCTTCGATTACGCTGACCAAATGTCGTACGAAGGCTTCGTGGCGGGCAATCTGCTGGGCCAATTATTCACTGCCATTGATTTCAATCTATTTGACCGTCACAGCCTTACCGAAGCGCAATACGGCGGAAATCCCTGGTCTTTTTTGTATGAAAATCTCCGCGACAACGAGATTTTGCTCGCCAAATCCCGCTCTAACCCTGCCTATGCCGTGTACGAAGGCCCGGCCCTGATCTACAAAGCGTACCTGACGGGCGTGCTGACGGACCTGTACGGAGATGTACCTTACAGTCAATCGTTGAAAGGAAAAGAGGGAAATGTAACACCCGTATACGACGCACAACGGGATATTTATTTGGGCAAAGATGGCATCATTGACAACCTCACGAAAGCCGTGAGCGTCATCAGTGCCTACAAAGGGGCACAGGCCTTGCAGGGCGATATTATTTTTGGGGGCAACCTGTCGGCGTGGCGTAAGTTAGCCAATTCCCTAAAATTCAAATACTTGATGAGGGTATCGGCGCAGGAGAATGTAGCTGCCGAATTGGCAAAAATTTACGCTGGCGGAGATTACATCAAGTTGCCTTCCGAAAACGCGGTGTACCAATTTACGGCGTCGCAGCCCAACAATTTTCGCATGGCCACCGCCCGCGTCGGTGACTTTAACCTCTTCATCATGTCGGAAACGGTCGAAGAGATATTGACCAAACTAAATGACCCGCGTAAGCAGGTTTTCTTTCGGCCCACGGCCAATAATGCCAACGTGTACAAAGGCTTGCTCAACGGGCCGGACGCCTCCAAACTTTCCATTTCGGTCGGCAATTATTCCTTTGCGGGGCGAATCTTTCGGGAAGAGGCGGGCAGGCTCAAAGCCAATTTTCTGACGAGTTTTGAAGTCAATTTCCTGATGGCCGAAGCCGCCGAAAAAGGCTTTATCAACGCCGATGCCAAACAACTCTACGAAACGGGCGTGGCCCGGGCGTTTGAGTATTGGGGAGCCACATTGCCCGATACCTACCTCAAAACCGCCCCGGCGGCCTATAAGCTGAACGGGGCCAATCCCGTAGAGCAGATTATTACGCAAAAATGGCTGGCCAATATCATCAACGGCTACGAAGGATGGATTGAGTACCGCAGGACGGGCTTTCCAAAACTGAAAACTATTTCGGCCAGTTTAAATCAAAACCTGATTCCGGTGCGATTGCCTTACCCCACTACCGAAGATGCCCTGAATAATGCTAATTTTAGGGCGGCTGCGGCCAAAACCAATAACAACAGTGTAAATTCGCCCGTTTGGTGGGATAAATAATTTTGTATGGATGCAATTACGTGGCAATGGGTGATCATGATCGGGTCGAGTCTCCTGTTGTTTGTGGTCTCACCGCTGACGAGTAAAACCAACGATTTTTTTAAGGGAAGTAAAGACAATGTACCGCCTAATTCGCTGTGGCTGACGAGCAGCCTGGTCATTTCATGGCTTTTTGCCAAATCCATTACCAACGCCGCCGATTTGGGCTACGCCTTCGGCATTGTGGGCGGTGTAGCCTACGCGGGTTATTACCTTTCATTCATGGTGGCGGGGGTGCTGATCTACCAAATGCGCGTTAAAGGGAATTTTCGCAGCATTCATCATTTTTTGGAAACGCGCTACGGGGAAGTGGCGGTGGGGCTGTTTTCGTTGCTGATCGGTTTTCGACTCATCAATGAGATATGGTCCAATACCATCATCATCGGGACCTATTTCGGTGAACAGGGGAGCGTGCCCTATTTTTCGTCCATCGCGGTGTTTACGATTCTGACGCTGGCGTACACGCTCAAAGGCGGGATGCGGAGTTCGATCTTTACCGATATGATTCATTTGGTGCTGTTTATGGTGCTGCTGGTGTTCATTTTGGCGGTGCTGGTTCCCCAAACGCCCGGCGGCATTACGGCGCTGGTGAGCAAAGGCGAATGGAAAATGAGTCAGGGCGTCAACTTATTGTGCGTAGCCTTGCTTCAATCCCTGAGTTATCCTTTCCACGACCCCATCATGACCGACCGGGGATTCATTGCGCCGCCGCGCACTACCTTGGTTTCCTTTGCGATGGCGACCGTGATCGGTATTGTCTGCATCATCCTGTTCAGTTTTGTCGGCATTTTCGGCTCCATGAAGGGCCTGCCCGCGCCCGCGACGGTGGAGGTAGCCAAGCTGTTCGGTTTGCCCATGATGCTGATGATGAACTCCATCATGGTGACTTCGGCGGCCTCTACGATTGATTCGACCTTTTCGTCGTCGACGAAGCTTATTCATCTGGATTTGCTCAAAGAAAAGGGAATCAGCGTTCGTAAAGGACGCATTACCATGGTGTTGTGTGCTTTGTTTGGAACATTGCCCGTATTTCTGAATCCCGAAATTCTGTCGGCTACAACCATCAGCGGCACGATGGTGTTGGGATTGGCGCCTATCTTTCTGTTTTGGTGGATAAAAGCGCCGAAATGGTCTTTTTACGGCTCAGTTCTGTTTGGAATTGCGTGCGGACTGACCACCATTTTTGTCAAAGATGTGCATTGGATTCAATTCTCCGACGGCAAATACGCCGATCTGCTCAGCATCAACGTTGTCGGAACAATAGGTTGCTTTACGTTGTTTTTTATACCTGTTCTGTTTAGAAGAAAGTGACGCCTGAAACGCTACATATCGGTACCCTGCGCGGAAAAGTCCTGATTTTTGGGGGTGTTTACTCCAATTATCAGGCGTTGGAAGAATTGTATCAATGGGCAACGAAGGAAAATATTCCCGCGCAAAACATCCTCTGTACGGGCGATATTGCCGGTTACTGCGCCTCGCCGGTCGAGTGCCTGGATTTTCTGGAAGATTGGGGCATTCGGGCGATTCAGGGAAACGTAGAACAAAATCTGCTCAACGGCACCGACGACTGCGGCTGTAATTTTTCGGAAGGCAGTCGGTGTGATTTTTTTGCCAAACAATGGTTTCCGTACACCGCCGTTCGGATGACCCGTCGTAATTTAAACTACCTCGCCACACTGCCCCTTTTCCTTGATTTCGAATACGCCCAAAAACGCGTAAAGGTGCTGCACGGCTCCATGCAGAATATCTCGGAGTTTGTGTTTAAATCTACCCCGTGGGACGTAAAAGCGGCCAATTTTGAGGAGGCAAATGCAGACGTGATTCTGGCGGGCCACTGCGGACTGCCGTTTGCGGATGCCCAAGCCGATAAATTATGGCTCAATGCCGGCGTGATCGGCATGCCCGCCAACGACGGCACGCCCCGCGTGTGGTACGTCATGTTGGACGATGCCAACGACACCTTTTCGTACGAATTCCGAAGTTTTGAGTACGATGCCGGCGAAGCCAACCAACTCATGATGGAAAACGGCCTGCCCTATTCCTATTCCGAAACCCTCCTGACGGGCCTCTGGGACAACTGCGACATTCTCCCCGACGAAGAAACGGCGTTGCAGGGTGTGGCTATTGAGTTTTAGACGTGTATGGAAAGAGCATTTTAATGCACTTTGTGAGGTAATTTTCTTGTATTTGATAAGTTATACAGCGCCAAAGTGCAATATAGGGCACTTTTTAGAGGGAATCAAAAACACCATTTCCCTCCACGTTGTACACCTCTGTGGTTTAAAGAATACCACCCAAAAACAAAAAAAATCGGTACCGAAGCCATTCGATACCGATTTGTCGGTCAAGCTGCAAACAACTTATTTGGCTACTTCTCCGCCACACGAACTGCCGGCTCCCGCCGTACATCCATAACAATGCTGATTGATGATGATGGAGCGTTGGGTCAGGGCTTCCATGTCAAAATCCCGCAGGTGCTTGGCTTTGCCTGCCACTTTCAGGTCCAGCATTTGATTAAAATCGCAATCGTATAAGTATCCATCCCAACCGATAGACAGCGTCGTGCGACACATGACGTTGGCCGCCGCCGTCGGATTGAAGGAGTTGACGAGTTTTTCCATGTATTCGCTGTAATTTCCGCTCACCAACAGATAATCCAAAAAGCGACTGATAGGGATGTTGGTGATGCAAAACAAATGATTGAATTCAATACCGTATTTGGCCTTCAGCGCCCGTTTGAATTCTTTTTCCATGCCGGCCTGTCCGCTGGGCAGAAAGGCGCCGGCTGGGTTGTAGACCAGATCAAGGATAAGCCCGCTGCCTTCCTGCCCGTAGCCCACGGCATTGAGCATTTGCAGGGCTTTGATAGAATCTTCAAAAACGCCGTCGCCGCGCTGCGAATCGGTGCGGGTAGCGGTATAAAACGGCAGCGAAGAAGCCACTTCAATGCGGTGTTGCTTAAAAAAATCGGGTAAATCGTGGTATTTCTTATTGGCCAAAATAATGGTCAGGTTGCACCGAACGATGATGTTAATGTCGCTGTCGATCTCCCTGATCTGCTCAATGAACCACCTAAAATGCGGGTTCATCTCGGGTGCTCCGCCCGTAAGGTCGATGGTTCTGAATTTATGTTTTTTCAGGACATCCAAGCACAATTGCATGGTTTCCTGCGTCATGATTTCCTTACGGTCTGGCCCAGCATCTACGTGGCAGTGCTTGCACACCTGATTGCACATTTTTCCCACGTTGACCTGAAAAATGTCGATTTCGGTGGGTTTTAGCGGAAAAAGGCCAATAGGTTCTAGCTTTTCACGAAAAGACGGGAGGTGTTTTCCTAACGTAAGGCGGTCATTTAATACCTCCAATTGGAACGCAGATTCGCCCAGTTCATGCTTTCGGGCTTTCAGTGATTTGACAGGATTCATATTTTGGGCAGGAGTGAGGAGTGAGTATAAAAAACTTCTGACTCCTCGCTTCTCACTCCTGATTTTACATGGTTAGTTCTTTTGCTTTGTTGATCATTTGGGTACTGTGTACCAAGGTAATTCCCGCCGCCATGACCGCCCCTACGTGGACTGCTTCCATCATTTCATCCTCTGAGCAGCCTTTTTCGAGCGTATCGGTGGTGTAGGCATCAATGCAATACGGGCATTTGAGTACATGGGCAACGGCCAGTGCAATCAATGATTTTTCGCGGGAGGTGAGTGCCCCTTCGGCAAATACGTCGCCGTAGTACTTAAAAAAATCGTTGGCCAAATCTTTGGCACCAAAGGCCCCAATGGTACCAAATTTCTTGATGTCTTCAGAATTGTAATACGTCGACATAAAGCTATAATGTTTATGGTTGTCTATAATTACGTAAATATAGCAATGTTAGATTTGGACAGTTGTATATAAATTTAAGAGGGTCGCGGCAGTGTGTCTGTATTTATAACTATCTTTCGTAAGGTTTTGTCTTTTAATGTGAAAAAAGATATTGATAGAGATGCTGAAGTGTAGCTTTTTGTCACCTGTAACAAGGACACCCGAAAGGGTAGCAAAGCAAGCGACACGACGGGCCGACGGGAATCAAGGAGCGTATCATGTAATGTTTTTCCGTAAAAAATGGTTATTTAAGCAGAAGTAATTTTAAGTATGAATAAAAGAAAAAAAACAAGCGAGGTAAAAAACAAAAAAACTCGCTCCCAAAAAAAGATTGTTACTTTTTTGGATGAATTCAAATCAGAGATTGCCACTTTTTTTGAAATCAACAACGAACAGCCATTTGAACTGCAACAGCTTCACGACCATTTTGACGCCGATGACCATAAAATGCAGTTGATTCTGAATGGGTTACTCGATGAACTAATTGAAGAAGGACGCATCAAACGTACGCCAGAAGGTTTGTACGTTGCCAACGTAAGTGCCAATGTACTGATTGGAAAAGTAGAACATGTCAATAAAAACTATGCGTTTATTGTCATGGATTCGCCCTTGCCCGAAGGTTCCAAACTTTCAGAAAATGCCGATGTGTGGGTGGATGCCGATGATTTGCGCGGAGCCATTGATGGCGATACTGTGCGCATCACGCTGTTTAGTGATTATCGTAGCGGTCGCCGCCGCGAAGGTCGTGTAGAAGAGGTCATTGCACGGGGAAAAACTGAGTTTGTAGGTGAGATAGAATTGTGGCCTAAATACGGCATTGTAGCTTTGGACAACCGCCGGATGTACGAAGATGTGTACATCCCTGAAAATAAACTCAAGGGTGCGCAGGATGGTGATAAAGTACTCATTCGCCTGACCCAATATGCGACGCGCTCGCGCCGCATGGAAGGTGAAGTGGTGGAAGTGCTCGGAAAAGCTGGCTCGCACGAAACCGAAATGCACGCCATTTTGGCGGAATTTGGCTTGCCGATTCGCTTCACCGAAGAACTCGAAGCCGAAGCTAATGCCATTCCTGATACCATTTCTGCCGAAGAAATAGGACGTCGCCGCGATATGCGCGATATCACGACTTTTACCATTGACCCCGCCGATGCTAAGGACTTTGACGATGCGCTTTCGGTGCGATTTTTAGACAATGGAAACTACGAAATCGGCATCCATATCGCCGATGTGACGCATTATGTACGCCCCGGAACGGCCTTGGAACAGGAAGCCTACGCACGGGCTACGTCGGTCTATCTGGTGGATAGAACGGTACCCATGTTGCCCGAAAAACTCTCCAATAATCTATGCTCCTTGCGGCCCAACGAAGATAAACTCACGTTTTCGGTGGTGGTCGAAATGACGCCCGACGCCAAGATTAAACACGAGTGGTTTGGGCGTACGGTGATTCACTCCGACAGACGATTCTCGTACGAAGAAGCGCAGGAAATCTTAGAAATGCAGGCCGCCGCCGATAAAGCGGCCAAAGAAGAAGGTTTCATCGACCTTTCTGCACCGTTGCCGTATGCCAAGGAATTGACGCTGTTGAATACACTGGCGCATAAACTCCGGGCGGAGCGATTTGCCAAAGGAGCAATCAATTTCGAAACCGTTGAAGTGAAATTTCGATTAGATGAGGCAGGAAAACCACTCGGAATTTATACCAAAGTGCGCAAAGATGCGCACAAACTCATCGAAGAGTTTATGCTTTTGGCCAACCGACGCGTACCTGAATTCGTTTATCAAAAATCAAAAGACAAAGGCCATCCAAACACCATGGTGTACCGGGTTCACGAGGAGCCTGACATGGAAAAACTGCGCATATTCGCCGCTTTTGCGGGGCGTTTGGGGTATAAAATGAAATTTGAGAATGAAAAGCTTGCCGCCCAGTCGCTCAACCAATTGATGGAAGACCTCGAAGGAAAACCCGAACAAAACGCGCTCGAACAGTTGGCGATTCGGACCATGGCCAAGGCCCGTTACGGTACCGAAGACTCCGGTCACTTTGGGCTGGCGTTTAAACGGTATTCGCACTTTACGTCGCCCATCCGACGCTATCCCGATATGATGGCACATCGTTTGTTACAACATTATCTGGATGGAAAGCCCTCTCCCGACCGCGCTGAACTTGAGCCTGCCTGTAAGCATTCGTCGTCGCGGGAGCAATTGGCCGCCAACGCCGAGCGTGCCAGTATTAAATACAAACAGGTAGAGTTTATGGCTTCGATGGAGCCAGACCGTGTTTGGAACGGTATCATTACTGGCGTGACAGAATTTGGTATTTTTGTGGAAATTACCGACACCGCGTCTGAAGGACTTGTGAGAATGAACGACCTTAACGACGATTATTACGAACTTGATAAGGAAAACTACCGCTTGGTAGGGCAGCGCACCAAAAAGTTCTACACCTTTGGTGATGCCGTAAAAGTAAAGGTCAAAGAGACTAATATTTCGCGCAGAAGCATGGACTTAGTGTTGGCAGATGCCAACCCAACGCGAAGTGCTTCGTCGTTTAAAAATACCACTGAGCGTAGTCGCCAACGCAGTGCAGGCTCATCGCCCAAAGATAAAGGCGCTCGCCGAAAACGTAGATAGTGAGATGTTGGAAGCTATTGATAGCCAGTAACTTCCAACTATTTTACCTCTATCCGAATACTTGCTTCTTTTTGGGGCTTACAAAACCAATCTCCTTGGCAGCGCAGGTAGTAAGTGGTGGTTACTTGGGGATAAAATCGGCGTTCATTGCGGGCCGAATAGCTGTAGCGTTGGACCAATTCTTTTGAATTTCCATCGGTTTGTGAAAACCATTCCAAAGGCCCTTGCCCCCCCTCTCCCACGGGACAGCCTGAAAAATAGAGAATTGCTTCCTCCCCTTTTCCAACCGTGGTTTTAGAAGCAGTGAGAGTAGGCGTGGGAACGTCGCAAATAGCGCACTCCTTTTCACGTACAACGATATACTCAACGTTGGGGGCAAAATCGGTAGCTTTGAAAAAATAACGCGACGACCAGCTTGCCGTTGCGGCATTTTCCAAAATGACATTCTGAGGATTAAAGGTGGGGGTTGTCGAAAGGCTCACTTCTGCACATTTGACTTCATTGAGTAAGCCAGAATAACCCTTGCGAAGGGCTAATTTGTACTCGCGGGTGGTGGGCAGGGTCACGTAGCCTGAATCTTCTTTGACGGTGATTTCGTACGGGAAAGGATA
>JAIXPV010000441.1 GCA_027486105.1 Runella sp.
TTCCTAATCCTGCTTCTAACGACACATTGAACACAGTAAACAAATGCGCATTGGCCGCGACTGAAAGCTTAACGTGTTGGTAATTGCTGCGACGAAACATTTTTTCGGCATTCATGACTTGCTGAAAACCACCGCTATACCCATCAAAAGCCCCAATCATATCGATATTAAACCATTCGTTGAAGCGACGGTTGACATCCACCCGAAAGGGCAATAACGCCGAAACACGCCACTGTTTGCCAAGGCGTTTGTTGAGACCAAAAACGGGAATCAAACGAAATTTTTGGTTATAAATAACGGCCGTTCCGTACGCAATCTGAGTGTGTAGCCCTAAAATCCGCATTCGTGCCGCTCCTCCCCAGAAAAAAGGCTGCGGCGTAAAAAACGTTTCATTGGACTCAGTCACGCCCAATCCTCCGCCATAAATCCAAAGGCGGTCGCGCAAACTAGCCTGAAGCATAAGCACACCCACCGACGCTGTTTTGTAACCGTTATCGGGGGTAATAATGCCGTTTTGGGTGGGTTTGAGCTGAGAAACATTGGCTAACATCAGAAAATGGCGCGCGCGCAAATCAAACTTTTTACGCAAGCTGAAAGACACATCCACCTCGCTTCGCAGCGGAATAATGCCGTTAAACGACGTCCGCGAAAGACCATAACGCTGGTTATTTCCCATGTTGGCTTCGGGCATGTAGTCGGCACGAAGGGTAGCGTTGGGGTAAAAAAGCCGACTCAGCGCAAAATGCTGAGCCGAAAGAGAAATGGAAGTAAGCAGCGTAACAGAGAGTAAAAAGCAAGCGCGCAAAAACATAATATCGTGTATTTGGTGGAATTAACGCGCAAAAATGGGCAATATTGCGGAAGAAATACAATCATCTTTTCATTCTGAATTTAGTTTTTAATGAACCTAACCGATAAAATAGTTTGGATAACGGGCGCATCGTCGGGAATTGGCGAAGCCTTAGCCCATGAATTTGCCAAACAAGGCGCAAAATTGGTTCTCTCAGCCCGCCGACTAGAGGAACTGGAGCGCGTCAAAAAAAGCTTGACTCTTCCCGACACTTCCGTGTTGACATTACCTATTGATATGCTCAAACCCGAAGAATTTGGTGCAAAAACACAGGCTGTTCTTCAGCACTTCGGCAGAATAGATGTGTTGGTCCCCAACGCTGGCATCAGCCAACGAGAAAAATTTCTGGACATAGCACCCTCCGATTTTCAAAAATTGATGGATACCAATTTCACCAGCGTTGTTCTGCTTACCCGCGAAGTGCTTCCGCACATGATTGCCCAAAAATCGGGCGGCATTTTGGTTACGAGCAGCGTGAGTGGCAAAATCGGTACCTCATTTCGTACATTTTATTGTGCTTCCAAACACGCCATTCAGGGTTTTTTTGATTCGTTAAGAGGAGAAGTTTGGCGCGATGGTATCGTGGTAACGGTGGCGTGTCCGGGCTATATCAAAACCAATATTTCGCTCAATGCCATCGGAAAAGACGGTAAACCGTTTGGTAAAATGGATCAAAATCAAGCCAAAGGAATTCCGGCCGATGTGTGTGCAAAAAAAATGGTCAATGCGCTCAAAGCAGGAAAACACGAGATTATTATCGCGGGCTTTAAGGAAACGCTCGGCACCTATCTCAAGCGCTTCGCTCCCAGCCTATTGTGGCAATTGACAAAAAACTACAACATCAAAGCCGTTGAGCAATAACCGATTTCGATTTCTGGAAAATTAGGTTTTAAGTTTTAGGGGAGTTTCGCGGTTTTGAGAAACCGCCTTCACGTGCGAGCGGTTTCTCAAAACCGCTGGTGTATGGAAGCATTTTAAAAAAACCGCGATCTCAGGCCTACCGCCTCTACTCGCTATCTAGGCACTTTTGTTAGCTTTTGATAAAGGGATAAGTACTCATTTGCCACTACCCCAAAGCTATTCCGCTGCCTGACAACACGAACACTATTGACAGTTAACTGCTCGTAATCAGCCTCTTCCAATACAAACCGAATACCCTTGGCTAAGTCTTCGGAAGAATACAACTCTGCCACGTAGCCCGTTTTTTGGTGCTCGATTTGTTCGGAAATTCCACCCGAATCAAAACCCACCACGGGCGTACCACAGGCCATGGCTTCAATGACGGTGTTGGGGTAATTGTCTTCCAACGAAGGAACCACCATCACCTCAACGGCCTGGTACACTTTCACGACTTCATGTGCTGGCAGGCTTCCCAACGATTTTACTTCCAGCCCCATATCCGTGAGCGCAGCGGAGTCGGTTTTGCCAAAAACGACAATTCCCCATTGCTCAACGCGGTCTTTTAACAACTGGGTGGCTTCTTTAAAATAGGCAAAGCCCTTGCGTGGGTCTTGGGTATTAACACCCGCAAAAAGAATCCATTTTTTGGCGGGATTTAGGTCGATTTCTAATGACGAAGCAGGCTTAAAAACGGATGTATCAATGGGATTGGGAATGGCGAGCGAAGTCAAGTGTTGGGTCAGCGCAGCACGCGCCCCCAATGCGGCCAGCCATCGACTAGGTGAAACGAGCGTCAGCGGAGCATTTAAAAAAAGCTTTTTCTTTTGATCAAACACGCCCGATGCCAAATCTGTGGTGCTTGGCCTTCGTAAACAAGGACAAAATCCGCAATGCGTAAGATAATGGTCACATTCCCGACTGTAATGACAACCGCCCGTAAAGGTCGACATATCGTGCATTGTCCATACGACAGGCTTACCCAGCGCAAACAATTTCTCTAATGAATGCAACGACAGAAACCCGAAGTTAATCCAGTGTAAATGAATCACATCAGCACCGCGCACAAGCGGGTGAACAGATACGTCAACGCCTGCCCACAAGGGCGAAAAATGAAAGCGAACGCTTTTGTCTTTTTCGTGAAACAAAAAATAGGCCCGCTCCGCGGCAAAACGTGCAAAAGCCATTTTTTTTGCAAGAAAACCAGACGCAAACCCCTGAACACCATCTTCTTCCCGCTCTGTGTGTTGAACCAATACCGACGATTCCACACCAATCCCGCGCAGGCCATGATGTAGTCGAAGCGCCGCAATCGCGGCCCCACCGAAGGTATGATAAGTACTCAGATGAACGACTTTCATACTCGCCACGCCGATATATTTAACTGCAAGTCCATGACATCGTTATTACGATAACGATGATTTACAAAAGGAGCTTTTCGGTGCTGATTAGTATCAATATAATACCGAAACCCTGCCTTCTCGATGACCTCAATGACCTTGCCCAAAGCTTGCGGTTGACCGATATAGGCGTGAAACTCTACAAACAAATGTTGCACGCGGTCGAGCACATCGGCACAATCAGGCAAGACATCAATCTCGGCTCCTTCAATGTCAATTTTTAGAAAATCAACGTGAGGTTCCGCCGCCAACTCATCCCGCAGACGCACCGACGGAATCAATTTTTTGGTACCCTGTCCATAAATAGAGGCATCGTCGGCCTGGCCTTCGCCAAACCAAACACCAGCGTTGTCTTTCCAAACTGCTTTTTGAATGATTTCTACGTCATTTACGCCGTTATTCTTCAGGTTTTGGGTCAAGTAATTAGCAATGACTGGTTCTGCTTCGTAGGCTTTGATGCGCGCTTGTGGGTAGAGTTCTTTGAAATAAATAACACTCATACCGACGTTGGCCCCACAATCATAAATGACAGGGGCCAACGCTGAAGAGTTAAATTTGTAAAACTCTTCGACGTAAATTTCTTCGTATTGCCACGTCCACGAAAACGCGTCGGGCACATCCAATTGATAACGCCCAAATTTAACCTTGGTCGGTTGGTAGCGCGGGCGGTCTCCATAACGCCAAAATAGACCCAATAGCTCCCTACCCGCTGGATTTCGGAGGATGTAAAACGGGTGTTTGAGTAAATATCGTAAAGCAAGCATGGAGCAAAATTAAGGAATCATTCTGTATCTTTGTTCAACTATTCTACAATCCACAGGTGCACTCATAGTGATTCCGTTAAACCTACCAGCCCGCGACCAATTTACCGACAACGAGTTGGTTACATTCTGTTTATCCAACCCTGATTTTCGGGTAGAACGGGATGAGAATGGTCAAATCTTTATAAACCGTTTTTTTTCTAACCTGCTGTTTAGCTCAAACAACAGCGAATTGAACGGTGATAGGCATCTAACGGCGTACGCTTGGGCTGGCTAATCTCCGTGAGTGAGCAACAAACCTATATCTATCGCCCGAGTCAACCCGTAGAAACCAAAGCTTTTTCCGAAGCATTAGACGGGGATGATGTATTAATTGATTTTGAAGTTGTACTGAACAACATTTTAGAAATATTAGGGATAAAAACACGACCTTTGACAAAAACGGCTCTTACATGCTTATTTCTCTAATCGTAGCGGCGGCCCAAAACGGCATTATTGGCCGTGATAATCAACTTATCTGGCATTTGCCCGACGATTTAAAACAATTCAAACGCCTCACCACAGGCCACCCCATCATCATGGGGCGCAAAACATTTGACTCCATCGGAAAGCCCTTACCCCACCGGACATCCATCGTCATTACACGAAATCAAGATTGGCAATTTGAAGGCGTAATTGTGGTCAACTCAGTTAACGAAGCCGTGGAAGCCGCGCGCCAAACGGGTACCGACGAAGCCTTTGTCATAGGCGGTGCAGAAATATACAAAATGGCATTGCCCATAGCCGACAAAATTTATCTGACGGAAGTAAA
>JAIXPV010000782.1 GCA_027486105.1 Runella sp.
AAACGACCATATCCTTACGAAAAAAGCTCTTTCCAACTTTTGACAGTGGCATTGGTCACGAGGGGTTTGGCCCAGAGCCCGATGCTCAAAATATACCCTAAAGTAATCATCAAAAACAACATTGCCAAGCGCAAACCGACCAATTCGGCCAATCCGCCGATGATAAGCGGCACCACCGCACCGCCCGCAATGCCTGAGCAGAGAATGCCCGAAAAGGTACCGTGGTGATACGGCACGGAGTTGAGCGCCAACGACACAATGATGGACCACATCACCGACGCACAAAATCCACTTAAAGGAAACGCATATAATGCCGCTTCAACGGGGCCAAACAGACCTACCAAGACCGAAACAATGGCACCCACGGTAAATAAAATTAATACCCGACGGCTATCGAAGATTTTGAGTAATACCAAACCTAAAATACAACCAATGGTGAGTAATCCCCAAAAATAAGAAATGACCGACGCGCCTTCGGTGGCGGGGTCAATGTTGTGGTAGGTTTGGAGAAACTTAGACGTCCAGTTGGCAATGCCCTGCTCGGTACCTACATAACAAAAAATACCGATGAAAAACAGGAATACATAGCGGTTTTTGAGTAAGTCTTTAAAGGCATTTTCGGTATCAATTTTTTCATCTTCCTTGAGTTCTACTTCAGGAAATTTAACAAATCGAACCACCACAACCATCAGAAAAGCCACCACCGCAAACACCCAGTACAACGATACCCATTTCAGATCGGCGGGCACAATTTGATTGAGCGTGCCAATAAAAGCATTGGATGCCGTACCCGCGTGTACGTTTAAGACCAAGTAGCTGTACAACATAGGGCTCAGAAACGAAGCTCCACCGAAAAAAAGCTGCGCCATTACCGAATTAAAGGCAAAATTGGCCTCACCGCCCGCCACCCGCAACAATGGATTGATGACTACTTGCAACATAGCCATGCCAATACCAATGATGAAAAGTGAAACCAACGCTACCGTAAATGTAGGTATTAAAGCAAATAGTAATGCCCCCCCAAAAGCCATCATAAACGCCCACAAAAGCACCTTTTTCTCCCGGTATTTTTCTACCAAAATCCCCGAAGGAATGGAGGCTACCCCATACGCCACAAAAAAAGCAAATGGTAAAAAACCTGCAAGTCCTATACTCAAATCAAAACCAGAAACAATGTCGGGGATGATGGGGCCCAGAATGTTGCTAAGAAAGGAAATGACAAAGAATATCAGAAAAATCAGAATAACAATAAAGGTGTTGCTTTTCATGGAATCAAGTTTGCGGAAATAAAACGAAAAGGTTTTTACCACTAATAACACAAAGGAGGCACAAAGTAGTCAAAGTGAATTCTAAAAATAGATTTTCTTTATGAAACTTTGCGTGAGTCTTCGGGTTCTTTGTGGTTAACGTGAAATTTTAAACTTTCACCTTCAAATCTTGAGACACCAACGCGGCCGCTCCCAACATTGAAATATCATCATCTTGAGATTGCAACAATTTGAGACGCTTGAGCGACTGCGGATAGGCAAAATCGTTGAGGGTTTCCAACATTCCTGCCTTGAACAAAGGATAGGCTTTAGAAATCGACCCCCCCAATACAATGGCTTCGGGGTCAAATACGTACATAGCGGCTTTGATGGCACACCCGATATGTACCCCAAATTCAGACCACATGCTGATGGCCTTTTTATTGCCATTAAGCGCCGCTTGGCTTGCTTCTAGGGCCGTGGTACCATAGATAGTATCGAAGAAATTGCTACAGGCATAGTATTCAAGGTTATGGTCGCGATACGGAAGCAGGCCTATTTCTCCAGCACCGCAATTGTGCCCTACATATAGCTGATTATCAATAATTAATCCAGAACCCAATCCAGTGCCGATGGTCATCCCCACAACCGAACTATAGCTTTTGGCTACTCCAAAACGGTGCTCTCCGAGGGTGAAACAATTGACGTCGTTGTTGACAAATACAGGCAGATTGAATTCTTCTTCTAAAATATCCCGCAAGGCAACTTTTTCCCAAGATGGAATATTTGCTACGTTGTAAACGATGCCGCGTTCAACATCCACCACCGACGGCACTCCGATGCCAATACTGGTGGCAGGGTAGTCGGTCAGGGGTTTGATAAGATTAATTAATTGGGTTAAAGTAGCCGATAACGAGTCCTTTTGTTGAAGGAATATGGTGTTCTGCCGAATAATCGAACCGTTTTTTTCAACGCCCGCCTTTATTTTTGTTCCTCCTAAATCTACACCTATTTTCATGTTCACTCTTTTTTAATCGTTTTCTTTTTTTCATTGCTGCGGCAAGGTATATCTTACCGCTAGTTACCTAATTTATTTACCATATAGTTGTGGACTGTTTAAGCAATACCGACCCTCGGAATTTTGGACAGTAAATTCCGTTTACTGATGTTTATTTAGTGTTTTAAGTTTAATCAATTCACAATCACGGTCCGACTTCCTTTGCCTGAGGCATCAAAGCTTTTCAGCTTCACGGTAGCGTTTACTTTTATTGGACTTTTGTACTCAGCTGATTGTGGGGTGGGCTCGCTACCATCGGTAGTGTACCGAATCGTTAATCCTGGAAAGGCTACGTTAGCGTTTAGGGTGCCATTTTCAATGATGGCTCCCGGTAACGGTACACGATAATTGTACCCGCCATTGAGATAACTCAGGCGCGGTAATTCTTTTTGGGCCAAGGTATTTACAAACACATTCCAGCCTTTTTGAATGACCTTTTCACGTGTGGTTTTATCGGCGATATTCTCCCAAGGGCGCTCGGCACTCCAAGCACTTTCGGCAAAGCCCATGAGCTTGGGTAGGGTATAATATTCCATCATGTCGCGACCTTTGACGGTTTCGCTCCACAGCTGGCATTCTACGCCAATGATGTTTTTGCGGGCTTCGGGTTTGAGGCGTTCTACTTTATCAAACACCATGGGTTTACCCATGGCGGTGGTGTAGGTGGTTTTGAACATATCGTAGGGCGCAAAGGTGTAATTATCGCGCGTGTCTACAAACCCCGCCCAGTAAAGACCTGGCTCTTTGGGGTCGTTGTTGTAGGCCAAATCAAAATAAAAATTGGTCACGTTGCAGAGCACCACGGGATAGCCCGCATTGGCAATTCTATACCCCATGTCGGGGTCATAGACGTTGTTCCAAACGTAGGGGACGACATTTTTGGCCGCAAACTCAGGGTTTACTTTCAACGCACCGTCTTTGTCTTTAATCATCGAAACTTCTTCCCACCCGTGTACCTGAAGGTTGCGTTTTTGGAGTCGTGGCAACAAACGACGAATGAAATACGGGTGTAGATTGTATGCATTGCCGATGCTTGGGTCTTTTTTGAGAAGCTCCTGTGCCAAAGGAGATTGGGTCCAGGCACCTGCGGCTACTTCATCACCGCCGATGTGAAAAAGGTCGAGCGTTAGGCCCGCTTCTTTGTACATTTTGATGATTTCGTCGGTGACTTTTTCGTAAAAATGATACGTAGACTCGCGCGTTACATCCACCACGTTGTCTTTGTAGCCCTGTGCCGATAGGTAAACCGATTTATCATCGGGGTCAATGAGGCGGTATTCGTTGGCTTCTTTTTCTTTGCCCTCCTTCATCAACCGCTCGTACCTCGCTTCCATGGCTTTGATGGCGGCATGGGCGTGTCCGGGTAGGTTTACTTCAGGAATGATTTTGATGTGCCGTGCAGCGGCGTATTTTAGGATTTCAATAAAATCGGCTTTGGTATAAAAACCGCTACCGTGTTTGCCTTTTTCGTACGCCACAGGCCCCGAGCCGTACCCTGGGTGCAGGGCGGCATTTTTGTAAGAGGAAATATGTTGGCGTTGTGCGCCTACCTGCGTCAGTTCGGGTAGCCCTTCAATCTCCAATCGCCAGCCTTCGTCTTCGGTAGTGTACAGTAAAAAGTGATTGAGCTTATAAAATGCCAATACATCAAGCAGCCGCAAAAGGGTCTCTTTAGTTTGGAAATTGCGGCTCACGTCGAGCTGCATACTTCGAAAATGAAAGCGCGGAGCATCTTCGATTTGAACGTAATCCAAACCAACCGAAGTCGATTTTTGAACAAACGCTTGGGTCGGAATCAGCGCCACCAAACTCTGTGTACCATAGAAAGCCCCCGCTGCGTCGCTGCCGACGATGGAAATACCTTTGTCGTTGATAGTCAATTGATAGGCTTCTTTAGTGATACCGTTGACGATTATTTTGCCCGTTGTTAATGAAATCGCGTTGGCGGCTGGGGCGGCATTTTTTACCGTAAAATCACCGCCCGTCAATTCTTTAAGACGTTGTGCTAGCAATTTGGCTTCGCCTTCTAACCCATTTTGGTAATGAATGGGCGTAGACGCCATCAAGGTAAACGTTCCTTTGCTGGGCGTTACTTTCACGGGCGTCGGAATAACCTTCAACAACTGGTCGGTGCTTACTGGGCTGACGCCCAAATTCTCTTTGTATTGCTGCTCGTGGGTCAAAATCGGGTCTTCGTCGTTGCTTCCGCGTAGCAATTGCTCCTTTTTGGTGAAGGGCAACACAGTGCAGGGGTCAAGCTGTACGATTTGTGTCTCTTTACCTGCTTTATCATAAAATACAAAATACAAACCCAAGGGCGCGTCGGTTTCTTTTATGA
>JAIXPV010000654.1 GCA_027486105.1 Runella sp.
CAAGTTGATTCATTAGAAAAGCTAGCGTTTTTACCCAAAGCGATTTCCAATCTACGGCGTTTGGCCGAGGAGACCGATTTTGGGTTTGTCATGGTCACCAATCAGGATGGCTTAGGAACTGATTCTTTTCCGGAAGATACTTTTTGGCCCGCCCAAAATAAAATGCTCCAAACGCTGGAGGGTGAGGGAGTGTCGTTTCAAAAAATCCACATTGACCGCAGTTTTACGCACGAAAATGCCCCCACGCGCAAGCCTGGCACGGCGCTATTGACCGAATATTTCAGTGAAGCCTACGATTTAGCCAACAGCTACGTCATCGGGGACCGCCTGACGGATGTGCAGTTAGCGGTAAATTTGGGCGCAAAAGCGATTTTTCTGGCCGCCGAATGGCCCAAAGATTTGCCCAAAGAACTCAACGACGCCATTACGCTCGTCAGCACCGATTGGGATAAAATCTACGAACACCTACGCCTACCCGCCCGCATCGCTTCGGTAGAGCGCAACACCCGCGAAACCCAAATAAAAATTGAATTAAATCTCGACGGCAACGGTCATTCAACCATCCACACAGGTATTGGTTTTTTTGACCACATGCTTGACCAGCTCGCCAAACACTCGGGGGCAGATCTAAAAATAACGGTAGAAGGCGACCTCCACATCGACGAGCACCACACCATCGAAGATACCGCATTGGCACTTGGAGACGCCTACCGCAAGGCCATCGGCGACAAACGCGGCATCAGTCGATACGGATTTTTGTTGCCAATGGACGAAGCCTTGGCCCAAGTGGCCATCGATTTTTCGGGCCGCCCGTGGTTGGTATGGGATGCCGAATTTAAACGGGAAAAGATTGGTGAAATGCCCACTGAGATGTTTTATCACTTCTTCAAGTCTTTTTCCGACACTGCCCTTTGCAATCTCAACATTCAGTGCAGCGGCTCCAACGAACACCATAAAATCGAAGCCATTTTTAAAGGATGGGCCAAAGCCATCAAAATGGCGGTAAAACGTGACTTAAAAGCGTTGGATGTATTGCCCTCCACCAAAGGCGTTTTATAATTCATAAAAAAAACGCATTATTTTTGGGGCGAAAGCCCTTACATTCTTACTTTTGTAGGGAATACAAGAAAGGTTTCACTAATTTAAATTCAACATAATGGACTTAAGAACGATTGGTACAATTATATTTTACGTTGTGTTGCTGGGAATCTCATTTTGGGTGGGAAGTCTTTTGGAAGGCCAAGAGCGCAACTACAAGAAATTCTTTAAAGACTAGGTACATTCGTACAAAGCTGAAAATGCTCAATGTACGTTGAAAAGAGCGAGCGATTGGAGACCTCCAATGGCTCGCATTTTTTTATAAGCAACTTTAAATCGCATCGGCGTTCCGATATACTAATCATGGACATCAAAGGAAGAGTCATTCAGCTATTGGCCTTACAAACGGGTGAAGGCAAAAACGGCACGTGGAAAAAGCAAGATTTTGTGATTGAAACCGACGGACAATATCCCAAAAAGATATGTATTTCGGCTTGGGGAGACAAAATCAATGAAAGTGCTTTGCAGGTGGGAAACGAAGTAAACGTTTCGTTTGATGTAGAAAGCCGCGAATACAACGGCCGTTGGTACACTGACGTAAAAGCTTGGAAAATTGACGCACTCGGCGCGGGTGGTTATGAATCGGCTCCAGTGGCTTCAGGAACAGGTAGCACTTCTACCCGCCCTACTACGGAGCTTCCCTCTACATTCCAAAGTGGCGACGAAGACAATTTGCCGTTCTAATCAACGGTATAAAGCCTTGGCAAGTTTGTCTTTTTAAATTTGCCAAGGCAAAAAAATCAGCGGAAAAATCTTTTCCACTGATTCGTCATCACTCCTTCATTTTCAAATACACGCCGTTGGTCCAACCAAAACCATCTTGGTTGGGGTACTCGCCGTCTTGGGCAGAAATATCATCCGTCAGCACGTTGTATTTTTCCATCATTTTGCCCGTTTTGGCATAATAGGTCTCGTTATTGTTTATCCAATTGTTTTTGACTCTGGTGGCCAAGGCATCGAATTGATAATTTTTAAGTCCCTGATAAGCAATCCATTGCAATGGTGCCCATCCGTTGGGTGCATCCCACTGTTCATGCGTAAATTGGAGTGTGGTCAGCAAACCGTTTTTCTGCAAAAACTTTTCTTCCAATACCTTCGCCACCCGTTCCGCTTGCGCTGTTGTAGAGAGGGAGAAAAACAATGGGAAGGCGGCCGCCAAGGTGTAGTTATCTTTTTGTCGGTTTAGTTTCCAATCATAATCAAAGTAAAACCCCACTGCTTCGTTCCAACAAAAAGCTTGAATAGCCATGTGTCTCTGCGCTGCTTTTTCCTCATATCTGTGGGCTAAAAGTACATTTCCTCCTAATTCATAGGCTCGTTGCAGCTTTTTTTCAAGGAACCAGAGCAGACAATTCAAATCGACGGGAATTAGATCAGTGGTATGGATGGTGTGCATGGTGTGGCTATCCTTAAACCATCGGCTACTAAAATCCCAGCCCGACTCCGCAGCAGCCCGGAGGTGACGATATACTTCTTCGGGCGATTTGTCATGCACCTGGGCAGCCAATGCCACGTCTTCTTTGTAGGCTTCGGGCCGGGGCAACGAAATATCGTCCCAATACCGATTCATAATGCTCCCATCGGGCAGTCTCACCACGCGATTTTTTACCGTTAATTCAGTCGATAACTCTTCGCATCCACGCATCCAAAAAGCGTATTCTTTTTCCAATTGGGGCAAAAAACGTTGCCAACTTTGTTCGCCTTTGGTTTGTGCTAACAAATTGACCATCAGGGCAAAAAAAGGCGGTTGTGACCGCCCCAAATAATAGGTGCGGTTTCCGTTGGGAATAAAACCTATCGTGTCAATCAAGTGAGCAAAGTTATTCACCATGCTTTCCACTAATGCTTCACGCCCCGAAACCTGCAACCCCAACATCGTGAAATACGAATCCCAGTAATAGATTTCCCGAAAACGCCCCCCTGGCACCACATAGCTAAAAGGAAGTGGAATGAGCGAGCCTTGCGCTTCAGAAGTAGACGGTTGACGGGTCAAAACCTCCCACAAATCATCCAAATGCTGTTGAATCGGTTTTTTTAAATCACTATGATATTCGGTGGTTTGTTCGGTAGGTAGGATAAAATTTTGTTCAATGAAGGCTTTTAAATCAAAATTCACTTCATTTTTTTGTTGATGATATGTGTCCAAAATCTGAGCCAACGACACCTTGGCGATTGCATCCGAAAACGTCTTGGAATCAGAAAATAGAGAACTGCGCTGCACCGTATCAAACAACGTCTGAAAGTTTTCCGCCAGGGTACGGTCTGCCATTTGAGTTTCGGGTAAAGTCATTCTCAATCAACGGTTTTAACAAAAAATCTATATTTGCTCAATGCCCACCCACCGAGCTGATTTCGACCGTTGCGTTTTTCCCTTGCAAACGGCTGAATAAAATCAATACTAAAATCAACAATCCGATGGGAATCAGTGAAAAGTAAAAGGCCGTTTGCCCGCCGTAATGCTCAAATACATAGCCTGTGATCAACGAGCCAGTGGTTCCTCCCAATGCCGAAAAAATCACAATCAAGCCTGACATTAGTCCGTGTTTTTTTACGGGCAACGAGCTCAATATCAACGAATTGATGGCAGGATAAATAGGTGCCAAAAACAGCCCTATCATGGGAAAAATAAAAGCCGCCAGCGGGGCATCGCCCCAGCCAGTTACTCCGCTTGTGGCGGCATTTTGGGCCAAAGGCAGTGCGACCAAAACCAAAACAGCCGAAACGACAAGACAACCTGTTAAAACAAACAACCAGTTGAGTTTTTTCAATAATACACCCGCCAAAAATCGCCCTAAAGCCGTGGCAATCGCCAACAGGCTCGCCATCTGAATACTCAATGCATTGGGCAAATGAAGCACTTTGCTGTTGAACGTAGGCAACCAGCTCATGATGCTCTGTTCAATCAAAACATACGTAAACGCACAAATGACAAATACCAACACTAGAGGCAGAATCATTAAGCGAAACATCTCGGCAAAATCGTCGGTAAAAGGCTTGGCGGTATCTATTTTCAACGATGACTCATCGAGCGGAGTAGACAACAACAAGATAAAAGCAACCAAAGCAATGCCCCCCAAAAGATAGTACACTTTCAGCCAAGCGGCTGGGGTAGAATCATCGATAAATCCGCTGAATAAAAAATATCCCGCCAAAATCCCCACCATAAAGAACGACTCGATAAAATTCATGAGGCTGATGTGCTCCTTTTTGTCGGCCGTAACCAACCCAATGGTGCCATATACCGAAACCTTAATAAGCGCAAAACCTGCTCCCGCAACCCCAAAAACCACTTTGGTCATGCCAAAAGAATGAATGGAGGGCATCAACAAACAAATAAGCGCATTGAAGCCCAATGCCACGAGCATGGCATTTTTATATCCCAATCGGTTGATGTAAGAAGCTATTAAAAAAGACACCCCTGCAATGCTTAAATCCTTAAATGCCTCCAAAATGGAGGCCGAAGTTTCGGATACATTGTATGTATTCTGAACTTGTAGGATGACGGTGCCTACACTATTGAGCAGAATGGCAAAAACAAAATAATTCAGAAAAATCGAAAGCTTTACTTTCCAATACGATTGCATAGGGTTTAGATTA
>JAIXPV010000778.1 GCA_027486105.1 Runella sp.
TACCTCCACCGCGAAAACGGAAAATTCACGGGTCGCAAAAAGCTTCTTTGGGATGGTAACAACATGAAAATCACCAATTTTGATGAAGCAAACGCGTTTGTAAAACGGCAATACCGCGAAGGCTGGACGTAAGCCCTTCTCGCTAAAAACGGCTATTCATGCTCCATCAAAAAAGCCAAGACTGATGAATCAATCTTGGCTTTTTTTGATAAAAATAACGGTCAAAATTTAGCGAAACATAAACTGCCGCATAAACTCTTCCTTAAAAGAACGCCCCAACGGAAAGGCTTGGCCATTGATGATTACTTCGTGCTCGTTGAAAGATTCAATACGATGAATATTGACCGCGTACGAACGATGAATGCGAACCAAGTGCTTGATTGGCAGCCGCTCCAGCACTCCTCCAACGGTTTGACGGATGACGTATTTCTTCTGAGCCGTAACGATATTGGTGTACATACTCTCGGCTTCCAGGTAAAGAATATCGTCTAGTCTAAATTTGACAAATTGGTAGTTTTGCTTGATAAAAATACATTCATTTACCTGCAAAATGGCTTCTTTTCGAGCTACATCCGTTTTGGTATCTTTCAAAATTTTCATCGGATGAATCCTCATGGCAAAATTATTAATCGCCATTTCGATGGCCATCCTGAGGTTAACGATGTGATACGGTTTGGGGATATACGCCGCTGGGTAGGTTTCTTTGGCGCGTTCGAGGGTTTCGGCGTCGGTAAAAGCGGTTAAATAAATAATCGGAGATTGCCGAAAATCAATGAGTCGTTTTACGGTTTCTATCCCATCCCAATCACCATTGATGTGAATGTCGCATAACACCAAATCCACTTCATTTTTTTGATAAAATTCAAGTGCTTCAGCACCATTGTCGGCCACAAATACCACCTCGTACCCTTCCGCTTCGAGGGTATCACTCAAATCAGTGGCTAGAATAAATTCATCTTCAATGATTAATATCTTCATTTGTTATGCCACCAATTTCATTTTTTCGGGAGAGATATACAATCGGCAATAGGTCCCGTTTTGGTTTTCAATCGTGAACGATCCTCCAATCTGTTTTGAAAGCCCTGCAATCAGTTTTTTGCCAAAAGAGTCCTTTGCTCGGCTCCACCGCTCCATGTCTACTCCAGGCCCGTTATCCTGTATTTCTAACGACAGGCCCACTTTATTTTTCAACGTAATTTTCAATGCTGGATGGGCGGCTTCTGCGTAGGCATACTTAAAAGAATTGGTCAACAACTCATTGATTATCAACCCCAAAGAAATAGCCAAATCTACGTCCATTTCTTCTTGCTCAACACTCAGCTGAACATCAAAATTATCCAACTCGTACCCATACGCATTCATGAGGCTATCCACCAAGTCGCTAATGTATTCTTTAATATTGATGGTTGAGACTTTATCATTCTGGTACAACCGCTGATGAATCAACGACATAGCTTCTACGCGTTGTTGCCCTTGCCGAACGGCCAACACGGCCTTTTCATCCTCCATTTTGCTCGATTGTATTTTCAACAGACTGCTTACAATCGCTAAGTTATTTTTTACACGATGGTGAAGTTCCTTCATCATCAGTTTCAAATCATCGGATTGCTTTTGAATTTGCGACCGATTTTCTTTTATTTTTTGGTACTGCCAATACAACGTTCCCAACAAGCCCATTAAAACCAACAAGCCCAGACCCGCAAGCGCCAGTTGATTCCGTTGCAGCGCGTTTTTTTCATTCAGGTTTTTAATTTCAATCTCCTTTTTCTCAGTTTGATATTTGCTTTCAATCTCGGCAATGTTCTTGGTTTTTTCTACCCGCAAGGTAGAATCTTCCAATTGTTTGGCGAGTTTCAGGCTTGCCAATGCTTCTTTATACAAACCTGCGTCTTCCTGAATCCCATAAAGTATTCCGTAGGCATTAAAGAGCCGATGAATATCCTTGAGCGAGTGCGCAATAGCTACCGACTTTTGTGCGTAATCAATGGCCTTTTTGTATTCTTTTTTCATCTGATACGCCTTTCCCAAACTCCGATAGGCGTGTTCAATTCCCTGTTGGTCGTTGTGATTTGCGTGAATCACCAAGGCTTTCTCCAATTCAAGAATTGCCTTATCGTACTCTTTTTTAAAATCAATGTAAATCTGCCCCAAATTGGCGTGCAAAACGCCCGCATCCCGGTCAACTTTGTACTTTTGGGCGTTCATTAACCCCGTTTTGTAGGCCTCTTCTGCCTTCCTAAATTCCTTCAAGTCACGGTAAGCAATCCCAGCATTATTGTAGCCAGAAATCAAGCCATTGGTATCCTGAACCACCTTGGCCATCTCGATGGCTTTCAGAGAAAACATGAGCGCTTTTTGGGTAAAAGCGGTTACTTTTTGGGAGTCGCCCATTTTTTTATACGTCAGGCCAATGCTATTATAGACCTTTCCAATCCCTCTTTTGTAGCCAATTGCTTCGTACAAATCAATGGTTTTCTGGCTTGCCTGAAGGCTCTTTTCGAATTCATTTTGCGCACGAAAAAGGTTAGCCGCCAAATGATACGAACGACCTTGTAGCTTTTTATCCATTGATTTTTCAGACAAATCCTGCGCTATCTCAAGGTATTTTTGGGCCGAATCTGGTTGATTTCTACTGTAAGCTTCGCAAATATCCTGAGCGATTTTGGTCTTTCTTTGGATGTCCGAGGTTGTCGCTAACTTTTTTTTCAGGGAGTCTATTTGGGATGGTTTTTGGGCAAAACCAGTAAAGGCAATAAAGTATAGAATGAAAAAGTTTTTCATGGCAGCATGAGCGCTGCCAGAGAGGCAACATACCAAATATAGTCTTCTAACGCTTATTTTGAATGAATTACTCATTTTTATGTGCGACTTCTAACCAGTGATTTCGGCATAGAGTCATTATATTAGCACGACAAGATACTCAGAAAGATAAGCAAGATACCCGCAGAACCTACTAAAAAATAAAACCATTCAGAGTATTTAAGCTTATAAAAGAAAAACTTAAATACCCTGAATGGTTTCCCCAAAAATCACTTACTCACTCAGTAATTTCGTAATAAGTGCGTTGAAATCTTCAATAAACTGATCGTAGTATTTGCCAGTGCCTGGGCCAGAGAAGCCCGTGTGAATTTCGCGAACTCGTCCTTTTTTGTCAATAAAAATGGTGGTTGGGTACCCCGCTATTTTGTTGAGTGCAGGGAGCGACTTGCCCGCATCGGCATCGTTGGTACCCGCCAAAAGTAGGGGATATGGCACGCCGAAACGCTTGCCCATAAAATCAATTTTCGGCCCTGATATTTTCATTTCGGGCGAACGTTCAAACATCAAACCAACGATTTCTACCCCGCGTTTGGCATTTTTTTGGTACCAAGGCACCATAAAACGGGTTTCGTCCATGCAATTAGGGCACCACGTCCCCGACAGCTGCAAAACCACAACTTTGCCTTTAAAGCGTTCATCTTTCAACGAAACTAGATTGCCTTTGGTGTCAGGAAACGAAAAGTCCAATGATTCATAACCTGGTTTTAGATAAGTCAAAGCTGTTGGTGGAGGTAATTCCGCTTTTTCCTCTAAGGTTGCCATAAAAGGCTGATAGCCCGAAATTCCTGACCATAATCCGCCCTGAATTTTTCCGCTGGGCAGGATGGCCGCCCTAAACAAAAACGCGTGTGAACCATCGTAGCAAGACATAAAAAGGCTATCGCCGACCACATCCCCCGCCAAATAGCGATAGTCGCCCGTGGGGGTTAAGAATGTTCCGGAGAGCTTGGTTCCTTTTTGGTCCAAAATCCCCACGGCAAAGGATGAATCTTTGCGCTCAGCGCGGTAGAAATAAGTGGCGTATTTGCCAGTTACGTTTTTGGTGGTTTTGGCGGGAGTTTTAGCAAAAAGATGCACCTCTCCTTTTTGAGCTTTGAAAGGAAGCACCGACACCCAAACGCCATTTCTGTTTTTCTTCCAAGACCCCGTCATAGTATTGCCTGATACTTTGGCAACCAAATCAGAGTCAAAAATCAGCATCGGAATATGGAGCGAATCGCCTACTGTGTAGGCCTCATCCATGGCCAAGCGCTCAGAGCCATTTAGCACAAAAACCTCGTATTTCCCGTTGGCTTTTGGACTGATTTCCAGCCCGAAGGGCAAATCATGCGCTCCACGCTCTAGCGCGGCACGCCAGGTACTCTTTGGAATGTTGGTTTGACTGAATCCAACAAAAAAACTGCTCAATGCGAGCAAAGTAGCAACTGCTTTTTTCATGTAGTTTGTTAAGATGGGTAATTTGTATTGAACATCCATTTTTTTAGAAAAGTTGGCATCTCCGAATTTTTTTCCCCTTTTGCCTCGTTTCCTTATGATTTCCAAACTATTTAATCCCTTGAGTGCGTTATTGCTGCAAACTTCATGTATAAATTGGCTACCAAACTCAACTAATACACTTTTCCAAGAAAGATTTATATCATTATCAGTGCTTATAATTATGCGATAAATCTTCCTCTTTTTTGATCTCATCTTCAAAGTCATAACGATAAATAGACTCAACGGGCGACCCCGGGGGGATTTCTGTGATTGAATTAATCAAACCCGTATGTAAATCAAACACCCAACCGTGCAAATGCGGATAATTCCGCTTTTTCCAAGCTTTTTGCACTATCGTGGTTTTAGCCAAGTTTTTGGTCTGCTCAATGACGTTAAATTCGACCAAACGGTCAAATCGCTCCTGCCCCTCGGGCACCGCCTCCAGTTCATCATAATGCTTTGAGTAAACATCTTTGATATTTCGCAACCACTTATTGATTAGTCCAAAATCCTTGTTGGTCATGGCGGCTTTTACCCCCCCGCAGCCATAGTGCCCCACCACCAAAATGTGCTTTACTTCCAACACCTCTACCGCGTACTGCAATACACTGAGCATATTAATATCGGTATGAATTACCAAGTTGGCCACGTTGCGGTGAACAAAAATTTCGCCAGGAGCTGTACCCGTTACCTCATTGGCAGGCACACGGCTATCGGCGCAGCCAATCCACAAGAACTCAGGCTTTTGATCGGCCGCCAATTCGTCGAAATAACTTTCGTCGAGCATAAGCTTTTCAGCAGCCCATGATTTATTGGCCAGTAATAGTTTTTTGTATGATTGCATTGGATTTTTGTTTTGCGATTTTACGTCTCGTAATCCCCTTAAACTCTACTTGAATTCCTCTTAAGGGGGCATCGGCCTCAAATTCTTCTAGGGTTGTAAAAATATCGTGGTCGATAAATTGCGCCCTCACGCCGTCCACAAACACATAGTCTCCTGGTTTTAAAGCAGCTAATATTTCTTTCAAATGGGCCTTATTTAAAAATGACACATCCTTTTTAAACCAAATCAATACCGTTTCCTTGTCTCTTCCTACACTTATTGCCGACCGATTATTGGTATACACAATGTAAATCATGCCCACAATCAGTCCAATAGCCAGTCCAATTAATAAGTCGGTAAACACAATGGCAAGGACTGTTATGATGAAGGGAATAAATTGGTCGGAACCTTCACGGTACATTTTTTTAAAAATTTCGATTTTCGCCAATTTATACCCAACCGATATAAGCAATGCCGCTAAGCAAGCCAATGGGATGTAATTGAGTAATCGTGGAATAGAAAACACTGCCAACAGCATCAAGAGGCCATGAATGAACGACGAAAGGCGCGTTTGCGCACCACTGTACACATTGACCGATGTACGAATCGCTACCAACGTGAGTGGCAATCCTCCAATCAGGCCCGAAACCACATTGCCGATTCCTTGCGCCTTCAACTCCTGATTTGGGGAAGATATACGGCGTCTTGGATCCAACTTATCAGCGGCTTCCAAGCTGAAAAGCGATTCAATACTACCCACAATCGCCAGCGTAAGGGCAGAAATGTACACCTGTGGATTGACTAAGATTTCGAACGCTGGAAAATTGAACGCGGCTTTGGTATCGGCCCAATCCCGAATGAGCGGAACGCGCACTAAATGGTTTGCCTCTTTCAAACTTATGGTAGGAAACCATACCACCAACAACTGATTGATGATAACCCCCACTAAAACCACCACCAGCCCCCCTGGGATTGTCTTAAAAAATTTTATTCCCTTTTTTGCCGCATAATCCCACCACGCAATCAGCCCTAAACAGAGCACGCTTATCAAAATAGCTCCCGCATTGGGATGACTCAAGGCTTCTACAATTTCTGAAAAGGTATTGCGCTGGTCGGCTTGTACAAATTCAAATTCGCCTTCGTAATCGGCATCCCATCCTAAGGCATGAGGAATTTGTTTCAGAATAATCACAATTCCAATAGCCACCAACATGCCGCTAATGACGCTGGAAGGCACAAAGCTGCTTAATCGTCCTGCTTTTAGCCATCCCAACGATAATTGTATTACGCCAGCCAATACCACGGCCATCAGAAAATTGGGATAGCTACCTAGGCGTTGAATACTGTCAAAAACAATAACAGTAAGCCCTGCGGCAGGCCCACTGACACTGACTTCCGACCCTGAAAATAAGGTAACGACAATGCCCCCCACAATGCCAGCCCGTAATCCCGAGAAAAGGGGCGCCCCCGACGCTAGTGCGATACCGAGACACAATGGCAGCGTTACTAAAAACACCGCTACCCCCGCTGAAAAATCTTTATTCAAATATTTTAACGTCATTCGAGTTGGGGTTTTTTGGCCTACTATCCCTTATAAATTCGGGGGTTAGTTTCGCCCAATTAATGGCGTAAGCTTTCTACACTGAATTCAGTATTTTCGGGATCACGAATAAACATGACATCGTCATAAAACTCCACTTCACCCGTCTCTACGTTATACATTGCACCTACTACCCCAATTTGGCCATTTTCGACCAATTGTTCCAAAATAAAACTACGTTCAATAATATTTCTTACATTGCGCTTAACATTTATTGTAGCGACATTCTCAACAAACGTTTTATTGTTAGAATTACGATTTTCTTTGGTTTCATTTTCCTGATAAACAGCCGGTTGAAGTTTTGCTAAAAGTTCGGTTAGATTTCCCATTTCCACATGGTCGCAAGCACCTTTTACGGCTCCGCATTTCGTATGTCCCAAGACAACAATCAATTTTGACCCTGCCAATTTACACGCAAATTCCATACTACCTAGAATATCAGTATTTACGATATTGCCAGCAATTCTTACCGAAAAAATATCTCCTAATCCTTGGTCAAAAATAAGCTCAGCGGAGGTCCGGCTATCAATACAGCTTAGTACAATAGCAAATGGCCATTGGCCTTCACGAGTATCATTTACTTGTTCTAATAAATCTCGTTGAACTTTTAGATTGTGAATAAACCTTTCGTTACCTTCCTTTAAAATTTGTAATGCCTTCCTTGGCGTCAAATTGGATTGCGTTTCTTTTGAATGTGCTTTCATTTTTTAAGTTTTTCTATGGCCCAATGGCCACCGGGATTAATATAAAATTAGTAATAATTGAATTACGCAGGCGTGGTTTAATGCCCTACCACGCCTTTAAATGCAGGAATACCCTTCAGCTCCAGTTTGATTCCCCTCAAAACGGCGGTCTCTCTAAAATTATGGATGATTTCGAGAACATCTAGATCAATGTTGTGGGATTTGGTCCCGTCAATGATGACGTTCGAATTAAAAGGCAGTTTATCTAAGGTAAGCGTAATTACACCTTTATTGATAAACGTCACATCTTCTACCAGCTGAATCGTAATCGTTTCGCCTTCACTACGTTTCTCCTTCATAAAGTAGTACGCTCTCTTGTAGTTATTGCGCAGAATAAAGAAGATCGAAACCGCCATTCCAATACCAATTCCTTTCAATAAATCGGAGAACAAAATCGCAACAATAGTCACCACAAATGGCACAAATTGCTCCCAACCCAAGGCATACATCGACTTAAAGAGCGATAATTTGGCCAGCTTATATCCCACCATCAACAAAACAGCGGCCAAACAAGCCAACGGTATTTTATTTAATAGAGATGCAAATCCAACCACACTGATTAATAAAAGCACACCATGAATGATGGCCGATTTTTTGGTTTTAGCACCCGAATTGATGTTGGCTGAACTGCGCACAATAACGGCCGTCAGAGGAAGGCCCCCGATTAACCCAGAAATAATATTACCCAATCCTTGGGCTTTTAATTCTCGGTTGGTAGGGGTATTACGCTTATAAGGGTCAAGTTTATCGGCGGCTTCCACGCTCAACAGCGACTCCAAACTTGCCACAATGGCAATAGTAAACGCAATGATATAAACGTTGTAATTGCTAAACCCTGAAAAGTCGGGAAGGGTAAATTGACCAATAAATTCATTGATAGAACTGGCCACCGGAAGTTTAACAAGGTGGTCATTTTCCAAAGCGAGTAGAGGAAATGTGGCTTTAAAAAACTCGTTTAATCCAACCCCGAGGCCCACAACGACCAATGCGCCTGGAACAAACTTGAAGAAAGTGTATCTTTTAAAGAATGGCTTATCCCAAGCGATGAGAATAATGAGCGAAAGAGTAGCAATAATAATAGCCCCGGGTTGAAGAAAATTGAGCGCATTCAGGATTTCCGAAAATGTATTTTCTCCGTCTACCTGCACAAACACAAAATCACCTTCGCTGTCTTTGTCATAGCCCAAAGCATGAGGAATTTGTTTAAAAACCAGAATTAATCCAATCGCTGCCAACATACCTTTGATGACGCTCGAGGGGAAATAATGGCCGATAATTCCTGCTTTCAGGTATCCTAAAACTAGCTGCATTGTACCAGCCATTACGACGGCCAACAAAAACAACTCATATGAGCCTAATTGCTGGATGGAGTTCAGCACAATAACGGTAAGCCCAGCAGCAGGCCCACTGACGCTCACGGGCGAACCGCTTGCTATTGCCACCACAATCCCGCCAACTATCCCTGCAATAACCCCAGAAAAAAGAGGCGCCCCCGACGCCAAAGCAATACCTAAACAAAGGGGTAAAGCCACTAAGAACACCACTAATCCGGCGGGTAAATCTTGTTTTAAATCATTCAGTAGGTCCTTCATTTCATTAAATTATGTGGAATCTGTTTTTAGATTATTTTTATTAGATTAAGAAGATGGTGCATAACCGTGGCCGTTAACGATTAGCTACAGCACAACACAGCGCAGGAATTTTTTAGGTCCGTCGGGCAAAACAAAATCCATTGACAAACTGGGCCAAATAGGACAACAAATTTGTTAACCAAGAAACTACGCGGCAGAATGGGTCAAAAAGAGAGAATAAAAAGCAGAAAGGCGCTATCGACCTTCGGGAGGAGGAATACAAATTGACGTAAAATGCTCTGGAGCGGGCATCAAATACGTAAAATTAAGACGCGATTTTGTCAACGCCGAGACGTTAAATACGGGATAAGACAGAGATTCAAATTCATCCCAGCCTTCCGAACCACCTTCGCCAGTTTCTTCGTCAAAAGGGCAATCGGCCTCAGCATCAGGGCAGGAAGACTCCGCCATTTTTTCATTCGCAGCTTGTTTCTTAATATCCTTAAAAGCAGGCCTAAGGACTGACATCAGCCCTACGAGAAGACTAAAAAGAATCAACAAGAATACTTTTGCGTAATTCATTGACCAGCTCTATATTAGATACAATTACGGCGGTAATTCTATGCAAAAATGAAATTATATTTTTAAATTCCCAATTATTATTTCGAGGATAAACCTGCCGATTTTGCATTAATAAAAAATGCAGATTGTGTAAATTTACACTTATTTATGCAAATTCAAATCTACGATTGAGCAGTTTGCAGCTCTTTTTGAATGGCCAACTTAGCTAACTCCACTAATTCTTCCGCACTTTTCCCTTTCGGTTCTATGGGCGTTAAGCTTATCCACGACAACCGCTCTAAACTTTTAAGCGGAAAAATCCCTTTTGGGTTCAATTTACCCGTATTTTTAATAGCAACAGGAACCACCAAGGCATGAGGGGCTTTTTTGACGAGTATGGCCACCCCACCCGTAGCAAATTGTTTGAGCTCGCCCGTCCGTGAACGGGTTCCTTCGGGAAAAATCGCCGCTGAAAACTTCGTTTCTTCTATCAACTTACCCAATCGTGCTATTTCAACGATGGCCTGCTTTCCATCTTTTCGGTCAATGAGCGCCGCCCCGCTTTTCCGCAGATTATAAGAAATGCTGGGAATACCTTTTGCCAATTCGATTTTAGAGACAAAAATCGGGTAGTTTTTGCGCATGTACCAGATCATCCCCACGATGTCAAACATGCTCTGGTGATTTGCAACAAAGATAATAGGACGGTCAGTAGGCAACTCTGTTTTGGCTTCATGGTGCAGGCGGGTCCCCAATATCCACAATCCGTGTAATAAAAAACCATTGAGCCAATGTACTGATTTTTGGTGTACTCGGCGGCCAAACAGATGAAAACAAATGGCTTGTATGACATGAAATATCACCAGTGTCAAACCAAAATAAATCATGTAAACACTGCTGAGGAGGTAATCTAGAATTTTTTTCATGCAATTGGTAAATAAATCTATCCAAGGGCAAAATTAATCAAACATTCCTAAAACCATACAGCAACAATTTTCCTAAAATAATGCGTACCTTCGGCCCAATTTCGTTATAGTTAAGTTAAACGTTTTACATAATATGCAACTCCCCGCCACCCGCATAGAGGTAATGAAATTTATAGGGCAGAAAATTGATTCTGTCTTTTATGAATTTCTGAAACCCATTGAAGATCTCTGGCAACCCTCCGATTTTTTGCCCGACTCCGCCAACGAAAACTTTTTGTCGGACGTAAAACTTCTTCAGGAAGCAGCCCGTGAACTGCCGTACGACTATATCGCAGTATTGGTCGGTGATACCATCACCGAAGAGGCCCTTCCAACCTATGAATCCTGGCTGATGACCGTTGAAGGCGTCAATCAGCAGGACCCACAACAAGGCTGGACCAAATGGATACGCGCTTGGACCGCCGAAGAAAATCGCCACGGCGATTTGCTCAACAAATATTTATACCTCTCTGGACGGGTAAATATGCGTGCCATGGAAGTATCCACTCAGTACTTAATTGCTGATGGATTTGACATAGAAACTGGCACAGACCCCTACCGCAACTTTGTGTATACTTCTTTTCAGGAGTTGGCCACCAACATCTCGCACCGCCGCACGGCTACTTTGGCCAAACAATACGGAAACACGTTGCTTTCAAAAATGTGCGGAGTCATTGCCGCCGACGAAATGCGCCACGCCAAGGCTTACAAGGCGTTTGTTGAGCGGATTTTTGAGGTTGATTCTTCCGAAATGATGCTGGCATTTGAAGACATGATGCGCAA
>JAIXPV010000351.1 GCA_027486105.1 Runella sp.
GCATCAAAACCAATATAGGCAAAGAAAATGATACTAGCAGCAGTTACTACACCTTGCAAACCATAGTGTCCTTGTCCAGCTTCGTCAATCACCCGCTCTGGGATGAAAGGAGTCCAGTTGGCGGGGTCAACGTAAAAAGCACCTACCACAATCACAAAAACAACGGCAGTAGTTTTGATAGCAACAATAACGTTGTTAGCCCCCGAAGCTTCTTTGATACCTTTTACTAAAACGGAAGTGACAACCCAAGCAATCAAAAAAGCAGGCAAGTTACACGAAAAACCACCTTCGTAGCCCTTGGCAGCAGCCGTGACGGGATCATTGACAAGCCAAACGGGCAAATGAACATTAAAAAGATGCAGGAATTTTTCTAAATAACCAGACCAACTTACAGCTACGGTTGTAGCGCCCATCATGTATTCCAAAATTAAATTCCAGCCGATAAACCAAGCAAAAAATTCGCCTACCGTACCATAAGAATACGCATAAGCAGAACCTTCGACAGGTAAAATGGAGGCAAATTCGGCATAGCAAAGAGCGGCGAAAGTACAGCCAATACCAGCTATTACGAAAGAAAGTGCCAAGGCAGGCCCAGCAAACTGATTAGCGGCGATACCTGTCAATACAAATATACCTCCACCAATAACCGCCCCAATGCCGAGTGAAGTAAGCTCCCACCTCCCCAACACACGTTTTAATTGGTTGTTTTTAACATCAGCTTCAAAGGCTGATAGGGGCTTTTTACGCCAAATAGAATTACTCATATAAATTTGGTTTTAGGAAATTAGGTTTGGTTTGTGATTCAAATACGGTTGAAAAATACACGGTTATTGGGTTGTTACCAAACAAATGCAAGGTAAAGTTATTTTAAGGCAAAATAAAAGTGGTTAGTGGAATGACGAATGATTTGCTGAACTACTATCCAACTTTTCATGCGACATTCGCGACTAACCACTTTGAGTTACTCTATTTTTTTAAAGAAGGCTTAATCAAAGGTGCTTTCTTTTCTTTCTTCAATTTCTCTTTTTCCTCTTCTTCTTCCTGCGGCATCTCTACTTGCTGCAAACCACCGCGAGGCGTATCAGGAAAATCAGAAATCAAACGAGCAGGTGCAGCTTTTTTCACATCGCTAGATGCTTCGTCTTTGGCTTGGTCGCGGGTCAATGAATCTACAACGATTGGCGTAGCCACAAACAACGAAGAATACGTACCCACGATTACCCCAATCAACATCGCAAAGGAGAATCCGCGAATCACCTCTCCACCAAAGAAGAACAGTACAATCAACACAAACATCGTTGAAAGACCCGTTACGGCCGTACGGCTAAGCGTACTGTTCAAGGCGTTGTTGATGATGGCTGGAATCGTCTCTTTCTTGCCTTTATTATCTCTCAAATATTCACGAACCCGGTCAAAAACTACCACGGTATCGTTCATTGAATAACCCATAATCGTCAGAACCGCCCCAATAAATGCTTGGTCAACATCCAATGAGAAAGGCAGCAAACCGTTGAAGATAGAGAATACCGCCAAAATAACGAGGACGTCGTGGAATAAGGCCACAATAGCCCCCCAAACAAACGCAACCTTACGGAATCGAATAAAAATGTATATCGATACCACCAGCACCGCCAGTAAAATCGACTTCAAGGAAGTCATAATTAAGTCAAAAGCAATCGTCGGACCTACTTTTTGTGAACTTTGAATAGTGGCCTTATTACCCGACAACTTGCTTAATCCTTCGTTCAATTTGGCTTCAGCCTGTTTATCGGCATCTGGGGTAGTGGCATCGGCCAAAAAGCTAGTTGTTACTTTTACCTGCTCATTGGCGCCGATACCGATTCCACCAAATGTTTTTACTTCAGGAGCGGCACCAAACACGCCCGTCAGAATCTCACGAACTTCGGAAGTCTCAACTCCTTTTTCAAAACGGACCACGTAGCTGCGACCGCCTTTGAAGTCAACGCCTAAGCCGAACCCTTTGAAAATGACAGAGATAATTCCCAATCCGATAATGACCGAAGAAATAATATAATATAAACGACGACGTGACACAAAGTCGAAGTTGGCATCTTTGAATAGGTTTTGCGACCACGAAGCAAAGAATTCAATCTTACGGCCTTTACCAATCCACCATTCCAAAATCAAACGAGATACAAACAATGCCGCAAACAACGACGTCAGGATACCAATCACGAGGGTTGTGGCAAAACCTAAAATCAAGCCTGTTCCCAAGAAGAAAAGAATAATACCCGTCAATAAAGTCGTTACGTTTGAGTCAAGAATAGAAGAAAGTGAGTTTTTGAAACCATCCGAAATGGCTAATTTCAACTCCTTACCCGCGGCCAATTCTTCCTTGATACGTTCAAACACCAACACGTTGGCGTCCACCGCCATACCGATGGTCAACACGATACCCGCAATACCTGGCAAGGTAAGAATTGCTCCCAACGAAGCCATGATTCCCATTAAGAAAAACAGGTTGATAATCAACGCAACGTCAGCAATCATTCCCGCCTTGTTGTAGTAGATGACCATGAAAACCAATACCACCAACAAACCTACCAATGAAGAAATTACCCCTGCACTAACTGACTCTGAACCCAAAGTAGCTCCTACGATGGCCTCTTCCACGATAGTGGTCGGTGCGGGAAGCTTACCTGCTTTCAGTACGTTGGCCATGTCTTTGGTTTCGTCAATGGTAAAGCTACCCGTGATGCTTGAGTTTCCGTTAGGAATTTCGTTTTGCACGTTTGGAGCGGTGTATACAAATCCGTCCAGAATAATGGCTACCGGACGGCCAATGTTAGCAGCAGTCAAGTTTTTCCACTTACGGGCCCCTTCGGCGTTCATACGCATCGACACTTCTGGGCGGCCGCGGTCGTCGTAGTTGTTACCTGTTGCATCTACAATCACATCCCCTTCCAACGGCGCCTGTCCGTTGGCTTTCTTAATGAAATAGATACCAACGATTTCGTTACGCTTATCAGTTGTCTCAACTCCTTTACGGTCCCACATAATAACGGCATCAGAAGGAAACATTGCCTTTACTTCTGGACGGGCCAAAAGTTCATTAGCACGGGCAGTATCTTTGGCATAAACGCCAAGTTGTCCTTGAGAAATTGGAACAAACAAACTGGCAAGGCCCGTTTGGTTAGCGGTTGTGTCTTTTGAAGTAGAATCTGTTTTTGCACCTTTGGCCAACTGAGCCGCCAATCCACCAGCTTTTGAAGTATCGGCAGCGGGAGTACCTTTTTCAGCGATTTTCTTTTCCAAATCCAACTGTGTCAGATAAGCACCTAATGCATTAAGCGCTGGCGAAACTTCATCCAATGTGTATACTTCACAGAATTCAAGCTTGGCCGAACCCGTCAAAAGGCGACGCACACGCTCGGGGTTATCTACCCCTGGCAACTCAATCAAAATACGGCCTGAACCTGGCAAACGCTGGATGTTAGGGTTGGCTACCCCAAATTTATCGACGCGCTGTTGAATGATTTGGAACGCACGGCTCGTAGCGCCTTCCACTTCTTCTTTCAAAAACTTCGTTACCTCGCTATCTGATGAGCTATTGCTGATTTTACCGCGATTGGTGCTATTAGAGAAGATTTGCGCCAATGTTGCACTTGGTGCCACCTTTTTGTAAGAACTCACAAACAAGTCTACAAAATTAGATTGACTTGATTTCTGAGCCTCAGTTGCCTGTTTGAGTGCTTCGTTAAACTGACTGTTGCGCGCATTTCCGCCCGCAAGCCCTCTCAAAATATCGGTGGGAGCCACTTCTAGCACCACGTGCATACCCCCTTGTAAATCAAGGCCTAACCCTAACTCACGTTGGGTAACTTCCTGATAGGTGCTTCCCAAATAAACGGGCTCGCGACGAAGTGAGTCGAGATAACGCTCTTTTTTCTTTTGGTCTACAAGACCGTCTTTTCCCGTAGCGAAGGTTTCCGCATCTTTACGAATCCCGCGCGCTACAAACGTAAAGGACAGATAATAGATACTCAATACCGCCACAACTACGGTCAAAATCCAAATGCCAAGTCTGTTTTGCATTGTTTTATTGAAGTAAATAAATGATTGAAATAATTATTTGTGAAACGTGAGAGGGGTTTTATCCCCCTAAAGGGCCTATCACATGCCCCAAAAGGAAAATACAATGTGCTTTCACAACTGCACAGTGAATCGAAGTGACAAAATCACCGTCATTTTCGCCTCAACTAAGGCGCATTAATCGCAATAAAGTGCCCGAATACATTTCGGAAAAAGGAGAAGAAATAATAAAAAATATCAAACCGCTTCGGAAGGGCATTGGTGCCCGGCAGTTCAATACTGAAAATGGTAGGTAAAAAATAAAAGGATTGCTCAAAATCAAACGAAACCGCGGGCGCAACGACTGCCACCAACGACATTTCCTGCACTACAGGCCGTTCTTGGTTTGATTTTTTGCTTTTAGAAGTTTCTTCCGAAACAGGCTTTTTGACCGAGGCTTTGGACAATAACAACGACTTACCTGCGGTTGCTGTAATTAATAACAGCAGCGCCAAGGCAGCAGAAGTCAGTTGTGTAAAAAACCTACGTTGTTTCATTTTTTTGGTTTAAGCACCGTTTCGACCAATACATAGTCCACGGTTTTTAAAGGGCTCGCAAAGTTCGTACCATTTTTTTTGCAAAACAATAGCTGCTTCGTTTTAGATTATCAATTTTGTCTATCTATTTCTCTGAAATATCATACAAACTCAAAATACACCTCTATTTTCGTGCCATCGATTTTGTTATTTTTTTGTGAATGCGTGTAAAAAACCCATACACCAATGCATTTTATTGGTTACATATGCATTTGCATTGAATAATAATCCTTTGCTTTAAACCGACAATACGACATCAAAAATTTTCGTTTTACTGAAACATTGTTGTCGTTTGCGGTGTATAACGAGAACACATAAAAAGAATGCTATGAATCTGATGAAGTCCATTAACTCCTTTATATTTTGTCTTTTTGCTTTCACTTTTTTGCTTTCGTGCGCCCGCCCCGTCACTACCTCCGACGGTGGCTTAGGCATCCCTATCAAACTCGCCAAAGCAGAGTATCCCATTGATGTATTTTACGAAAACCAGCCTACCACCCGGCTTTATACCCCCATTGGCTCTGTCAAAGTTGAGAAGGAGGTCCCGCTGAGTGAGCGACAAACCAAGGAAGGTCGAATGCTTTTCAGAGGCAACGACGAAGATCAAAAGCGGGCTTTGCTCGACCAACTTATCTTGCAAGGCGTAGGTATGGGTGCCCACGCGCTCGTCAACGTAAAATATCAATACTATACAGCCAAGGATTATCAGGGTTTTGTCATGACAGGCACCGCAGTGAAGTACGGAAATCAGTAAGGGGTTGTTTTAAAGCTTCTCGGGGAGGGTTTTGAGAAACACGGCGGCGATCCATTCTGCTTCACCTCCCTGTGGGGTGGTTTCTCAAAACCACCCCACACGGTTGCTCTCAACCCTATTCATTTGTATCATTTTTAATGTGCTTCCAACCAGTTATTTCCTATTCCAATCCCTGTATCCATTTTAACGGGAAGCGGAATGGCGTTGACCATCAACTCTTTTACGTGCTGGCTCAATAGCTCTACCTCGTCGCGGTGGGCATCAAACACCAATTCGTCGTGCACCTGAAGAATCATCTTAGAGCAGAGTTTCTCTCTCTTCAGAAAATCGTGAATATTAATCATCGCCACTTTTATCATATCGGCTGCTGAGCCTTGGATGGGGGCGTTGATGGCGTTTCGCTCGGCAAAACTCCGCGTCGTTTGGTTCTGAGAATCAATATCGGCCAAATACCGCCGACGCCCCAGAATGGTTTCTACGTATTTGTTTTCCCGGGCTTTGTTTATCGATAAATCCATGAATGTTTTTACGGCGGGGAATTCTTCAAAATAGGCACGGATTATCTCGCCAGCTTCACCACGCGGAATCCCCAACCGTTGGGCCAATCCAAATGCTGAGATACCGTAGATAATGCCAAAATTGACCATTTTTGCCTTACGTCGCATGTCAGAAGTAACGTCGGCAAGCGCTACTTTAAATACCTTACTGGCTGTACTCGCGTGAATGTCCAAGCCTTGGTTGAACGCCTCCAGCATGGTAGCATCCTGACTGAAAGCCGCCATGATTCGCAATTCGATTTGGGAATAGTCGGCCGAAAGAATTACAAACTCGTCGCTATGAGGCACAAAAGCTTTGCGAATTTCGCGCCCTCTTGGTGTCCGAATTGGAATGTTCTGGAGGTTGGGATTGGTACTACTCAAACGCCCCGTTGCAGCTACGGCTTGATTAAAGGAGGTGTGAATTCGACCCGTTTTGGCATTAATCAGCAATGGCAAGGCATCGACATAGGTAGACTTCAGTTTTTGCAGCTCGCGATAATCCAGGATTTTACGCGCTATTTCGTGCTCCGCTTCCAAGTCCGACAGAATATCTTCGCCCGTAGCGTATTGACCCGTTGCCGTTTTTTTAGGCTTTTTAATTAATTGCATTTTTTCAAACAACACCACGCCCAATTGCTTCGGCGAAGAAATATTGAACTCCTCTCCCGCCAATTGATAGATATCTTTTTCTACCAATTTCATATCTGTCTCCAACACACCCGACATTTCTTTGAGGGCGTTCATGTCTACTTTAATACCTTCGCGCTCCATCCCCGCCAATACAGGTACTAGCCGTACTTCTACCCCTCTGAAAAGTTTTTCCGCCTGATTTTCAATCAATATAGGGTTCAATTTTTCTTTCAATTGCAGCGTTACATCAGCATCTTCGGCGGCGTATTCTACCAATTTGTCGATGTCCACATCCCGCATCGTAAGCTGCTTTGGCCCTTTTTTTCCAATCAATGCCTCAATCGAAACTGGCTCATAATTCAGGTACGAATTGGCCAAAATATCCATATTATGGCGCTTATCTGGTTCAATCAGGTAATGCGCCAGCATGGTATCATAAATGGGGCCCCGAATCTCAATACCGTAGTTTTGAAGTACGAGCAGGTCGTATTTAAGATTTTGGGCAATTTTTTCAATTTTTTCATCTTCCAACACCGCCCTAAAATCTTCCACTACCTTTTGAGCCTCTTCGCGGTCAGCTGGAACGCTCACGTAAAACGCCTCCCCTTTTTGGTAAGCAAACGACATTCCTACCAATTCGGCATCAATCGCATCTAGGGAGTTGGTTTCGGTATCAAAACAAAAAGCCTCCTGCAAACTCAGATAATGCGCCAATGACTGCCGCAACTCGGGAGTATCGACCAAATGATAGCGGTGGAGCGTATTGGCCACCGTTCGGCGCTCCGAAGAAAATTCGGGCGTTTGGGGTTCAAATGGTAAATCGCTCTCGAAGGCCCTTGCTGATTCGGCTTGAGCTTTGCTTTGGGTGGTAGGGGCACTTTCTCCGAACAAACTGAGCTGTCCTTTTTTATCAGCGGAAGAAGAGGGGGCCGAAGAAGTGGTTGGTTTTACATCGACGGCATCTTCGCCCAACATGCTTTTACGCAAGGTGCGAAATTCCAACTCATCCAACAACGCCGACAGCATATCACGATCTGGCTCACACATGAGGAGGTCTTCTTCGTGAAATTCAATCGGTACATTTATATCAATTGTGGCCAAATGCTTTGACAAAATGGCTTTCTCTGCCCCTTCGATAACTTTTTCTTTGAGCTTTCCCGCTAGTTTGTTAGTATTGGCCAATAGGTTTTCGATAGAGCCAAATTCTTCAATCAGTTTTTGAGCGGTCTTCTCTCCCACACCTGGAATGCCCGGAATGTTATCAACTGCATCCCCCTGCAAACCCAGCATATCCACTACCTGGCTAATATCTTTGACTCCCCAGCGCGCGCACACCTCGGCTGGCCCCATGATTTCAACACCTTTGCCCATGATGGCTGGTTTGTAAAGGTAAATATGCTCCTCAACCAACTGACCGTAGTCTTTATCGGGTGTCATCATAAACACTTCAAATCCTGAACGAGCAGCCTTTTTGGCAAGGGTTCCCACCACATCATCTGCTTCATAGCCATCTACCTCCAACACCGGAATACACATAGCTTTCAGCAATCGCTTTACGTACGGAACGGCGATGGTGATGTCTTCGGGTTGCTGCTGCCGCTGGGCTTTGTAAGCCTCAAACTGTACGTGGCGGAATGTAGGCTTGGGCGTATCAAACGCTACTCCCAAGTGCGTTGGTTTTTCGTTCTTTAAGACCTCCCGCAAGGTGTTTACAAAACCAAATACCGTACTTGTATTCAACCCTTTAGAAGTAATTCTGGGAGTTTTAAGAAAGGCGAAGTGAGCACGATAAATCAGCGCAAAAGCATCTAAAAGAAACAGTTTTTTGTCAGGCTTCATGGGTCATTTAATGAGTAAATGATGCAAAGAAAGGAAAGTTTAACGGGATTTTTGATTTTTCTACCGAGTTGTTAAACTACCTATGGCGTTTGTGCGTTATTTTTATGCACTATCTGTACATTACGACTCGCATTCTGTAAAAGTAACATGGAAAATCCAATCCAAAATGATCGCCGCACCGTACGGTTGCCGATTTTATTGAGTATTACGTTAGCCGCTGGGGTATTTCTGGGTGCTACGTTTTTTGGAGGAAGCAAGGGAATCACTGACGTGGCCCGCGGCTATACCAAATTTAAAGAGGTTCTTCAATTGATTGATAATAACTACGTTGATACAGTCAATACCGACGAGCTAGTGGATTATTCTATCACTAAAATGCTCGAAAAGCTTGACCCGCACACCTATTATTTCAACCCCAAAGATGCCGTTGCGGCTCGTTCTCAACTAGAAAGTGGATTTGACGGAATCGGTATTGAATTCAACTTATACAAAGATACCGTGTATGTAGTTTCTCCACTCGTAGGGGGCCCTTCTGAAGCGGCAGGTATTCAAAGCGGTGACAAAATTTTGAAAGTCAATAACGAGGTATTTACTGGAACCAAGGTTGACAATGCCTTTATTTTTTCTAAGCTGCGTGGACCACGCGGAAGCGAAGTTAAAATCGAAATTCTGCGCAGAGGCATTCCCAAACCATTGGCTTTTCAACTGAAACGAGACCGAATTCCGACCTATTCGGTAGATGCTTCTTACATGATTGATAAAGAAATAGGATATGTTAAGGTGACTCGTTTTTCTGAATCAACCTACGACGAATTTAAAAACGCCATAAGCAGCCTCAAGACCCAGGGAATGAAAAAACTCCTGTTGGATTTGAGAGGTAATCCGGGCGGCTACATGGACCGTGCCACCAACATGGTGGACGAGTTGATTTCGGGCGACAAAATGATTGTCTATACCGACGGTAAAGATGACCGGTATGACCGTCAAACCCGCACAAAAAATGTAGGTATGTTTGAAAACGGAAGCGTGGTAGTCCTCATCGACGAAGGAAGTGCTTCGGCCTCTGAAATTGTGGCGGGGGCATTGCAGGACCACGACCGTGCCTTGATTGTAGGCCGCCGCTCGTTTGGAAAAGGATTGGTGCAAATGCCTGTCAATTTATCGGACGGCTCCGAACTGCGCCTGACCATTTCTCGTTATTTTACCCCGAGTGGCCGTAGTATCCAGAAGCCTTATACCCATGGTGATGTAGAAAGTTACGAAAAAGACATCAAAAATCGTTTTTCACACGGTGAGCTTTTTGTAGCTGACAGCATCAAAAACAACCCCAAACTCCAGTTCCGTACCGATGGGGGGCGCGTTGTATATGGCGGCGGAGGAATCACCCCCGATGTATTTGTGCCCCGCGATACCAGCATGATGACACCCTATTTGTACGAATTGTTTGGCAAAAACATCGTTCGTGATTATGCCGTACGATACGTGGGCGAAAATAAAAAACAATTGGAAAAACTCACATTTGACGACTACCTCAAAACCTTCAGCCCGAGCGAAGCAGACATGGAGAGTATACTTCGCAATGCCGCTAACGACGATATTAAGTTTAACGAACAACAATATAAGCGCTCAAAGCCCTATATCCGTACCTATTTGAAAGCGATGATTGGTCGTTATGCCTACCAAAAACGCGACAAAGCGGGCTTAAACAATGAATTTTACCAAGTAATGTCTGACTTGGACGAAGGCTATAAAAAAGCAGTAACCCTCTTTGACGAAGCCGAAAAACTGTCGCGGATGAGTGTAAGCTTAAAAGACGGCAAAAAGTAAGTTTGCGAATCCTCAGGTTATTGTAGATTTTTGTTAGAAGTTCTCTAATAAAGTCTGCAATAACCTATTTTTTTGCCCATGCTCGCCA
>JAIXPV010000199.1 GCA_027486105.1 Runella sp.
ATTTACCAATGCCCCCGAAATGAAATACATGAAGCCCGAACAAGTGAAGGGTTGGGCAAATACGAAAAACACCTATAACAGCAACCCTAACTTCTCAAAAGCGCGCGCCGAAAAACTGATACAAATTCGCCGCAAGCTGCTCTATGAGTGTCAGAAAAATGGGGTGGAGATTTTGTTAGGTTCCGATGCTCCGCAAATATTCAATGTGCCAGGTTTTTCTATTCACCACGAAATGAAATACCTCGTAGATGCTGGACTGACGCCGTATGAGACTTTGCGTACCGGAACTGTCAACGTAGCTTCTTATCTGAACAAATCAGATTCGGGCATTATCAAGACTGGAAATGTATCGGATTTGGTCCTGCTAAGTGGCAATCCCCTAAAAGACATCCATCAGACCAGGCAGATTGAAGGGGTGATGATTGGTACAAACTGGCTTTCAAAAGCCTACCTAGAAAAAGAGTTGAAAAAATTAGAGAAAAAGTAAACTCAATGAATTGAAATGGGGATAAAAGTCGGCTCAGCTCGCATAACTTAGGTCTGACTACCGTCTGACCCAGGCTTAAACTAAGAGGCACTTACCCAAACAATTTACTTCAATTAATTTTAACTTTCGATTACTTGGAAATGCCAGAAATTGAAGTGAGGTCCATTATACTACGAAGGGCTATTTGATGTTTTAAATGGACTGAAAGGCCAATAGAGTGCCCAACTTGTGTCTAATGAAAAAATCCCCACGTATGGCGAGCCATACGTGGGGATTTTTTTACGGATTATATCCAATTGACTCTTTCAAAAATCCCCCACCTGCCCGTACATATTCTTCAATTGTGGGTCGCGCTCAGCGTTGCGGATGTCTTTGCGCATGGCCTTTACCCCTTCGATATCGGTCAATAACCCCAATACCTGATAAGCCCCAAACCGCACAAAATAGGCGGGGTGATTTCGGGCGGTGGCTTCGAGCAGGGGAAGGGCTTTACGCTGTACATCAGCATTGGAGCGAATGAGGTATTTGCCAAAAACCTGTAAAAAATTATAGATTTCAGCAGACTTCAACTTGCTCATTTTCTGTATAAACCACTCGTATTGGTCAGGTTTGGCCAAGCCAGCGTAATAATTAGCCACGGCGGTCACAATTTCGCTGTTGGGGGCATTTTCAAACCGAAGCGCCACGTCAGCGGCATCGTCGGGTTTACCAATCAAGTACGCATCCAAGGCCGCCGACACCACTTGGTATGAGCTGTCGTTAAGCGCTTCGCGAAAGAGCGGGTCGTTTGAATTATCGCCAAACGAACCCAACGTGATCACGGCCTCCATGCGTACGCGCGGATGAGCATCCACGCGGGCTTTGCTCTGAATGATGCGTTCTACTTCGTTGAATTTCAGTCCGTCGTATTCGGAGAAATTAGAGATAGCCAATTGTCGGATTTTCCAGAATTTATCGTTCATGGCGCTCATCATCACGTGGCGCACGGTTGAGTCAATCATCTGCCCTTCCAAGCGCGTGATGGCTTCGTAGCGCGCCAGATATTTGTCACAATGACCGTACTGAAAAATCAATTCAGGTTTCGTTTTTTCATAATCTACTTCGCCCAACAACTGTTTTTCAACGTCAAAGTCCACCAAATCGGGGCGTTGCGCGGCGGGAAACTCAAAGGTTTGACGTGCCCGGTTGACCACAATTTCGTGGGTATTTTTTTGACCGTTGACCCACACATCTACTTTGAGTGGCAGGCGGTAAATAGGCGTATAGGTCGAATCTTGCAATTGACTTACTTTCAGCGTTACTTTTCCATCATTCCAAGTTTTTTCCACCTTGAGGTTGGCATGCCCTGGCGATAAAAACCACTGGTTAAAAAACCAGTTTAGGTCCTCCCCCGTCACGTCTTCAAAGGCTTCGCGTAGGTCGTTGATTTCGGCGGTTCCGTATCCGTGGCGGATGAGGTAATTGCGAGAAGCGGTAAAAAAGGCCTCGTCGCCTACGTATTTGCGAAGCATATGCAACACCCGCCCACCTTTGGCGTAGGAATGATTGTCAAACATATCTTCCATGTCGGTATAGTTATACCGAATCAACGGTTCCTGCTTTTGTTCCGACTCGCCGAGGTATTGTTGCAACTCGCCGTGTCCCCACAAATCGGCTTCTTCTGTCCCCTTTTTGTATTCATTCCAAAGGTACTCTGAATAGTTGGCATAGGCTTCATTGAGCGGCAAATGCACCCACGATTCGCAAGTGACCAGATTCCCAAACCAGTGGTGCATCAGTTCGTGGGCAATCACGTCGTCGGAGTTGCCATCGAGCAGGGCACGCGAATCATTTTGTACATTTTCGGCATGAACAGTCATGGAAGTATTTTCCATGGCACCCGCCACAAAATCACGCACAGCAATTTGGGCGTACTTTTCCCACTGAAATTCGACCCCAAATTTTTCTTCAAAAAACTGAATCATTTCGCGCGTTCGGCCAAAAATCGCTTTGGCGTAGGGGGCATATTGAGGCTCTACATAATAACTCAGTTCTAGGCCCGGCCGAACGGTATCGCGTGCTACGGCGAAATCTCCCACCACAAACGCCGCCAGATAAGGAGCATGGGGCAAACGCTGTACCCAACGGTCGGTGCGGGTGCTGTCGGCATTAATGCGAGATTCGACCAGTTTGCCATTTGAAAGGGTCTTAAAACGATTTTCGACGGTCAAGCGAAAATCTTGCGTCATTTTTTCGTTGGGGCTGTCGACCGTCGGCATCCAGCAGGAGTTATATTCTGTCTCACCCTGCGTCCAGATTTGCTGTGGTTTACCTTCGTCCATGCCGTCGGCATTGATAAAATAAAGCCCTTTATCCCCCTTTGGCCCTGCCACCCCAACGGGCAATTCATTGGGTTTTGCCACATAATCAATCAACACATGCAAAGTATCAAAGCGGCTATAGGTGCGCCGAAGTTTGATGGTCAGCAGACGTTTGTCGTAGGTATATTCGAGAGAGTCATTGATGTATTGTGTAACGAGTTGTTTGGTCGTCGAATCTATCCTTGTGAGGGTATCAAGCTGAAATATCCCTTTAATATCGAAGCCCTTGGCATCTAATTCTAGCGTTTTTTGAGGATAAAAATAAGGCTTGAAGGTGATAGTTGCCGAGCCCAGCGCATGCTGACGCAGCCAGTCAAAGCGCATCTCCAATTGGGTATGCAGAATATCATTTTTAAGCGCACGGGTAGGGCGATACGGTCCTTTTTTGGCCGCCCAGAGGGGAGCTTTACGAAGGGTGTCAGTGGGAGTATAACCTTTGGCAAACGAGTGATGAGTGACAAAAAGGAAAATGAAAAGTATAGAGAGATTTTTTACCATTAGTTTCAACCTTTGTGCTTATAATCTTGATAATCAAAACGAAATACCTGCAAAATCGTTTGCGGGTTGCAATAAACAATAACGCAAAGTTCGGAAACCTATTGGGAAGCACGAAATAAAATTAATAAAAAAGGCGTCTGACGGTTTGGAACCGTCAGACGCCTCTACTCACAATTCGCTATTTTTATACCAATTCAGCTTCTTCTACCAAATTGTGTTTTACCAAATATTCGGCAATTTGTACGGCATTGGTAGCGGCTCCTTTGCGGAGGTTATCGGCCACAATCCACAAATTGAGCGTTTTGGGTTGTGATTCATCGCGACGGATACGACCAACAAACGTTTCATCTTTTCCGTGGGCGGTGAGCGGCATGGGATAAATTTTATTTTTTGGATCATCCTGAATCACAACACCTTCGGCCTGACCCAAAATTTCGTAAATCTCGCTCAGTTCAAACTCATTTTCAAATTCGATATTAACTGCCTCTGAGTGACCACCGATGGTGGGAATGCGTACCGTCGTAGCAGTTACGGCGATGTTGTCGTCCATCATAATTTTCTTGGTCTCATTGGTCATTTTCATCTCCTCTTTGGTGTAGCC
>JAIXPV010000046.1 GCA_027486105.1 Runella sp.
AATGAATACACGCCAACACCAGTGTATCGCTTTGCTTCACATTGGGAAGGGAATTGATAAAAATCAAACCCACGAGGGTAGTGCCTACGATAACAGCAATTTTAGGGATTGATAACTTATTCTTCCAAACAAAGTACGCCGACAGCGCAGGAAAAATGATAAAACCGATGTTACGGGAAAAGAAAAACTCTTCGTCGATGGATAGAAAGGCGGGGAGCTTTGCGATAAGACCTGCCACCAGCGCTGCAACAATCACAAAAAGTAGCTCTCCGCGCGTACCCCAGTTGATTTCGTCAGTTTCGTAATTCAGCCTTTCATTCCAGAAATCAGCGAGTGAGTTGCCTTTAAGTTCTGGATATAAGGCACTAAAGGCTCGCTTAAAATTCACTTTATTGGTTCGGTACAGCTTTTCGAGTTGCCCAGGGTCGTTTAGATGGGTCAGTATTTCGGCTTTCATGAATATATACTTTTAATTTTTTTTATACAAAATCATTCCTTCAAATGAGTGAAAACTGCTTAGTCCCACAATGTGCCATCTAACCCCAACACAATTCCAATCCACAGCACAAATAAGAATCCAATCAGGCTCACTAGGTATGTAAATAGCTTTGACCAATTGCCCCGCTTACGCTGATAATCCATGAAGAAGACAAAAGATCCCCCCATGGCACCCGCCAACGGTACAATAATGAGCGGCCTAAGCATCCATAGCTTTCCCCAAGCGGGGTTTGGCTCGTTGATTCCAAGCAGAAAGATGATGATAAAAGTGAGGGCAATTCCTGCACCCAGCAACATGGGTTTTACCAAAGCTGCGGGGTGGATTGGCTGTGTTGTTAAATGGTTGCTCTTGGTCATAGTAAATGGTTTTTAAGGTAGTGTTTAATGGCTACAAAGTAGAGGTTGATTATCAAAAGTACTTTGTGGTGCAAAGTAAATGATTTATAAAAATAATATCCAAATTAAGGACAGTTTTTTTTATCAGCAAGGTTATTATTAGGCATAATTGGGGCAGCTTGCCGAGTATTGGATTTTGTCTGATTTGGAGAGAAAAGAGATTTTTTAATCCTAAAAACAGTAAAGTTGCCTGCCTAACCTGTTTATTAAACAGAACCAAATGCCGTTGAGCTCATGTCCCTGATTGCCGCTTTCCAAAAAGATGAAGTTCTTCTTCACGATATTCAGCAGCACTGCCAAAATACCGAAGGTTTCCGAATTTGGTGGCTGGGCCAAAGTGGTTTTTTGATTCAGTGGCAAGGCAAACACTTGCTTTTTGACCCTTATTTGTCGGATTCGTTGTCGGTGAAATATGCCGCAACCGATAAGCCCCACACGCGCATGAGTGAGCGGGCTATTGACCCTTCGTTGCTGAACATGATTGATGTGGTGACTTCTTCGCACAACCACACCGACCATTTGGATGCCGATACGCTAGGCCCACTGTTTGACGTTAATCCTGATATTCAATTGATAATTCCCGAAGCAAATCGCACCTTTGTGGCTGAGCGATTGAAGTGCGCAGAGGATTGGCCAATTGGGTTGAATGACGGCGAAAGCGTCGTCGTGGGTGGTTTTAAACTCTACGGCGTTCCAGCGGCGCACAATGCCTTAGAGCGTGATGCCGAAGGGCGTTGCAAATTCATGGGATTTGTGGCCGAGTTTGGTGGTTATCGGGTGTATCATTCGGGCGATACACTTTGGTACGATGGTATCGTAGACGTGTTGAAACCTTTTGCGGTCGATGTGGCTTTTTTACCCATCAACGGCAATAAGCCCGAACGCCGCGTGGCGGGAAATCTTTCGGCCGAAGAAGCTGCGCGTTTGGGCGTGGAAATTGGTACAAAACTAGTGATTCCACACCATTATGATTTGTTTACGTTCAACACCGAAGATCCGCATGAATTTATAAAATACGCACAATTATACGACACACCGCATAGAGTCTTGAATATTGGGGAAGGGGTGAGGGTTGAATAAATCTACGCAAGCTTGCTGGGCCTTCGTTCGTCATTCGATTAATTGGTCGATATTGTTATCGGTCAGATTTTGAATGTTTTTTGTTATTTTCTCAATGTCCCAATCCCACCATTTCAGCGCTAAGAGTTTGGCAATTGTATCGTCAGAAAAGCGTTTTTTGATTTCGGTGGCAGGGTTGCCGCCAACAATTGAATAAGGTTCAACATCTTTTATGACGGTCGAGTTTGTGGCAATAATGGCTCCATCTCCAATGGTTACCCCCGCCATGATGGTAGCGTTGTAGCCAATCCAAACATCATTGCCAATGCGGATGTCGCCTTTGTGAGGGTAGGTTTTTCCGTCCATCGCTTTCTCCCAACCATTCCCAAAAATTGCAAAAGGGTAGGTCGTCAAGGCATTGGTTAGGTGGTTTGCCCCGTTCATGATGAATGTTACATTGGAGGCAATCATGCAAAATTTCCCAATGATCAATTGGTCGCCAATGAAGTCAAAATGATATTTTACGTTCTTTTCAAAGTTTTCAACATTGTCGAAGTCATCATAATAAGTATAGTCGCCCACAATGATATTGGGATTTTTGACAATGTTTTTTAAAAAGCAAAGCCTGTCATAATGAGCAAGCGGGAATATTGTGTCTTTATCTGGTCCTGTCATGCTGTTGTGAAAGGTATATTTTGTTTATAAGGATGCAAACCCCGTGAACTAATCATTTGCGGCTCAATTCACGCTTTTCTCCAAACTCTCAAAATTCATCATATTAGTCTTCTCTTCTTTTTTGCGGATACCGAAGTTGTAGACCACCGTACAACCAAAACGGCGCGTATCACTTTGGCGCATTCCAGAGGCCGAAACACTGCCTTGCTTCAGCGTAAACTGATTGTTGGAAGTGAAGAAAACGTCATTGGCCGAGAGCGTCACGGTGAGTTTACGGTCCAGAAAACGACGATTAACGTTTATGTTTAACGCCCCGAAATTGCTCAACTCATAAAATTGCAGTTGGCCTTTTAGCCGGAGATACCCGTTGAGACTGAGGGTAGAGCGCGGGTCAATTTTAAGTTGGTGAAAGGTGAAAATGGACCACGATCCGCGCTGAAACGTGAGCGGACGTCCTTCATAAAGTCCGTCGTATTTGTTGTGATTATATTGCGTTCCTACCACAAAGAAGTATTTGCCGCCGGGTGGAATAGCCCCCATCAATCGAAAATAGGTTTCCTGATTTTTGCCTAGGTTGTCGTACGTGCGGTAGGCGAGGCTGGGGTTTTTAACGTCCTGATACACCACATTCGTGAAAATATCACTCGTATAGTTGCGGCCAATGGCAAAAATGGGGCGGTCTTGCACGCTGATGTTGGCCTCGATGTTTTGGGTAAACTGCGGCCGAAGCGTCGGGTTTCCTGTCTCGTACAAGTATTGGTCGAGGTAGCGCGGAAAAGGATTTAGATATTCATAAACGGGCCGCGTGATGGAACGACGGTACACCAAATAACCGCGCATTTCGTAGCCTGCGATTTTGGCAACGCGTCGGCTGAGAAAAACATAGGGGAACAAATCAACACGACGAAGCTGAAAAGAGGTGTCGCTCGGAACGCGCTGCTGACCGTTCATGACGGTGCTTTCGAGGCGCGTTCCCACTTTGATGACGAAGGCATCGATGGTTTTTGACGCCTGTAAGTAAGCAGCACTGATGTTTTCGTCGTATTCAAACGTACGGGTGCGGAACGTATCGGGTCTACGGCTACTGCCGTTGACGCTGAAATACGTTGATTCGTTGGTGAAACGTTGAATGGCGGTTTTTAAGCCTGCTTCAACCACGAGTTTTTGGGGTAACTGAAATTTTAAATCGGTACGGGCCGAAAATGAATGGCGCTGATTGCCAATGGTTCCGTCGCCACCAATAGCAGCTTTGACGGGTTTTAAATAGGCCGTACTAAAAAGCTGTGTCCCTTCATATTTTGAAAAACCATAGGTGACATCGGCCGTGAGTTCTGACCCAATCGTGTCCAATTTATATTTGGCCGAAATATCTTGATTGAATCCAAACGTCTGGGTATTGTTACGGAGTGTATTGGTGTTTTCGGTCACAATGATAGGCTCGCTTATGCGGCTGATTTGATTGTGATTGTCGGCAAATGATTCATAACTATTGTACGAAATACGGTCGTCAAAATTAATTTCCCACTTTTTTGAAGGCGTAAATCCAAAGCCAAAGCCGCTATAATACGATTGACTAGGAGTAGTGGTAAAAGAGCGCTGGCTCAGTAGTGAGTCGGCCGAAAAGGGGCGGTCGGTTTGGACTTGGTCGTAGGTATTTCGGCGGTTGTAGTTGAGGGTCAGGTACGTAGTTCGGTTCCCGACGTTGTTGTTGAGAGTACCACTAACAAACTGATTTCCATAACGGCCCTGATTCATGCCCACGTTCACACTGCCTGTGATGCCTATTTTTACCCCTTTTTTTAGGATTACATTGACCATACCCCCGCTACCGCTAGCGTCAAACTTAGCCGAAGGCGTGCGCAGAATCTCAATTTTTGCAATGCTGTTGGGGGGCAAGTTTTTCAGCATGGAGGCAATGTCGGCCGTGCTCATTTTTTGTTCGCGCCCGTTGATTAAAATCGTAGCGGGGGTGGTGCTGTTGAGGTAAATATTGCCATCCTGATCCACAAAAAGCCCCGGTATTTTCTCCATGATTTCCATGGCGTTGGTGCTCGTGGCGGCAATCGGCTCGGGGTCAACCACGGTTTTGTCATCTTCCTGCATCATCAAAGGCTTAGGGGCCGTCACCACCACCTCATTCAAGGTGCGCTTGTCGGCCTCCATCACAAACGCAAAAACCGCTGCGTTGGCGGTAGGAGAGAGGTTTTTTTGCAGGATTTTAAATCCGATGGATGTGGCCTCTAGTCTGTATTGTTTGTCGTACTTAATGTTAAATTTCGCCAATCCCGACGTGTCGGTTACGTTGAATAATCGCTTGGTAGAATCGGTACGCTCAATCAGCCGGAGCGTAGCACCAATGACAGGGCTGTTGGAGGTATCGGTTAGTCGGATGGTTAGAGATTGCGCAAAAGTGGATTGGGTCAGTACGAAACAAATAAAAAGGATAAAATGGCGATAGAGTAATTTCATTTTTGATGTTAGATGTCTGAAAATCAGGGAGTTTCAATGTGGTTTAATTGTAGTACTTCGTGGGTCCATTTGCGGATGCGAAGCGTGAGTTCGGGGTTATCCGCCAAATGTTTACCGTAAGACGGAATCATTTCATGGAGTTTTGTGCTCCATGCATCGGAGTCCATTTGGTCTTTAAAGCACTTGTGGAGGAGTTCGAGCATAATGCTGACGGAGGTAGAAGCCCCCGGCGATGCGCCCAATAATGCAGCCAGCGTGCCGTCGGCCGACGCGATGACTTCGGTGCCAAATTCAAGGACACCGCCTTCTTCCTCATCTTTTTTTATGACCTGTACGCGTTGCCCTGCCACGGCCAGCTCCCAATCACTTTCGGAGGCATTCGGAATAAATTCTCTTAATGCCTCGATTTTATCTTCAAAACTAAGCATCACTTGCTCAATCAAATACTTGGTCAACGGCAGGTTGTGAATGCCTGCGCTGAGCATCGGCAGGATGTTGTTGGCGGTGAGTGAAAGGGCCAAGTCGAAAAACGAACCCTGCTTTAAGAATTTCGTTGAGAAACCCGCAAAAGGCCCAAAAAGAAGCTCTTTTTTGCCGTCAATGATGCGCGTATCTAAGTGAGGAACCGACATAGGCGGTGCCCCGACTTTGGCTTTCCCGTAGACTTTGGCGTGATGTTGGGCGATTAACGCCTCATTTTTACACACCAGCCATTGACCACTTACGGGAAACCCGCCATATCCTTCCCCTTCCTGAATGTCAGACTTTTCTAGAAGCCGAAGTGCGCCACCACCTGCCCCGATAAACACAAATTTGGCCCTTACTGTTTTGTTTATATCGTTGGTTTCGTCTTCCACTTTGACGAACCAATGTCTCATTTCGTCTTGCTCCAGCGACTTTACCTCGTGATTCAGAAACACTTCAATTTCGTGGCCCTCTTTCAAGTGATTAAACAGACTGCGAGTGAGCTCACCAAAATTTACATCCGTACCCAACTCAATGCGGGTGGCCGCTATTTTTTCGGATTCGGTGCGGTGTTGCATTACGAGGGGCATCCAAGATGCTAGAATTTCAGGTTGGTCGCTGAATTCCATGCCTTTAAACAAATGACTCGTTTGCAGCGCTTCGTGTCTCTTTCGCAGATAGTCTACATCTTCTTCTCCCCATACAAAACTCATGTGAGGAATACTGTTGATGAAGGATTTTGGACTACTGAAATAGCCGTGCCCGACCAAATACGACCAAAATTGCTTCGAAACCTCAAAGGATTCAATGATTTTCAGGGCTTTAGAAATATCAATGCTGCCGTCTTGGCGCTGCGGTGTGTAGTTCAACTCGCACAATGCCGAGTGGCCCGTTCCGGCATTGTTCCAAGCATCGGAGCTTTCGGCGGCTACCCGGTCGAGGCGTTCAAAAATGGCAATTTCTAAGTCGGGTTGCAGTTCTTTCAAAAACACGGCCAAGGTGGCGCTCATGATACCCGCCCCAATCAAAACTACATCATAATCTACCGAAGCATTGTTTTCGTGGCTAAGCATACTGTTTGTTTGATTTAGGGTTTTATAACGTCATTTAGGAACACCCAAACGCCTCACTCCTTACTTCCGTTGCTGCAACTGCGCCCTAATTTGGTTGGCGCTGGCCATATCTCCTTTTCGTTCGTAGGCGAGGGCCAAATATTGGGCGGCGTCGCGGTTGGTAGGGTCTTGTGACAGCACTTCACCGAGCATGAAAATAGCGTTTTCGATTTGGTTCACGTTGATGTAGGCAATCGCCATGGTCGTCATGGCACCCAAATAATCGGGGAATATTTCCAAGGCTTTCTGGCATTCCTGCAAAGCTTCGTTGAATCGGCCCACGTTGATGTAGGCATTGGCCAAATATAGTTTGACCACTTCATTGTTGGGGTCCAATTGTTTCGCCCTTTCCAGATACGGAATGGATTCCTCAATTTTTCCTTGTTTGATAAAGTTGATTCCGATGAAATCGTCTTTGGAAATGCGTTTTACAACAATCCCAATCGGTGCGCCATTGACCTCTATTTTGTGAATGGTGCCCGCTGGTGGAAAAACATTAGGATTGCGGAAATGACTGGGTGTCAGGTGACCCGTTAAAAATACGGCATAATCCCAATCGTGCTCGGAGCGCTGATAATAGCGCCGATAGGCCATCTTGAGTTTAGGATAATCCGTGAAATAATCCTTGAGTGGTACGAAATAATCGCTCGCAATGATGACGCTGTCTTTCTCAATATTTGGAATGTTTTTCTTCATCCAATCGGCGAGTTCACGCGTACTTGCACCAAAATAATCGGTTTCATACTTGCCAAAAGCACCTTTCACCCCGCCCGTAAATTCGTTGTAATAAGTGTATTGATAGGGGTGGTTTTTGACCATGAACCACAATGGCAGCGCCACCAAAACGGCCATAATTCCCAAAAATACCTTTTGTCCAATCCCCGCTAAACGACGCAGCAGGTACTCTACGCCTACCGCAGAAAGGACCACCAACGGTGGGTAAATAAAGGTAGTATGACGCCAGCCGTTGTAAAAAGCGGAGTTTTTGGAAATACCGTAGATAAGCGGAAAAAGGGCCACAAAAAGCACCATCAACAGATAGCGACGATTGAAGTGCTTACGGACAAACGGAAATATCAATACAAATATCAGCAGCCCAAGCAAGAAATACAGTGGAGTAGAAACCAACATGTACTTGGGCACGTAATACCAGGGCAATGACGTAGAATAAATCTTGGTGCCGTCGAAAAGCGTTTTGATACTTATCGGAAAATTGGTGAGGGTTTGGAGCGCCACCAACGGATTTTTGAGGGGGTTGGCCAAAGCAAAGGGCCAAAATGCAATGCCCAACGCGTAGCCGCCCAAAGTGGCTACGGTGGTTTTAAGGGCTACATCGCGAATTAGGAGCTTATCGCTAAAAATGGTTTTTCGGAGGCCATTTCTAATAAATACCTCCATCAACACAAAGAAAGGTACGTAGCCCACCAACGCCAAACCCGGCGCACGACTCCCCAATCCGATGCCAATTCCAGCCACTAAAAACAGGGTAGAGCGCCATGAAGGTCGGGGAAGTTCTTGCAAAAACTTGATGAGAAAGCAAATGGTCACGATATAACCCGCCGCAAAAGTAATGTCTTTAGGATTGTTCATTGAATCACCAAAAATGCGAGGTGAGAACAGCGCAAACAACAGAGCAATCAAACCCACGCGCCAGTTGCCGCCTACAAGCCGACCTGTAAGTCCACTGAAGACGATGATGAGAACCCCCATCAGCGAAAGCATGATGTGCCGGATGGTGTAAGGGTCGGCACCCGTTGTGCGGTAAATAGCGGCCGATATAAGGTCAAGCGTAGGTCCGTAGCAATACATGACTTCCCCGCCGCGTGGTGCGTACGAAAGGGCCTCTTTTTTTTCACCAAGACTGATAAAATAATCAAGGCATAATTCTCCGTAGGCTTTATTCCCCCATTCATCAGCCGTAATTCCGTACTGTGTACTTAAGAGTGGCATCCCAATCAGTAAAGCCAGTGCCATTCCCCAAAATATTTTACGAAATAACCCATCGTTCACCGGAGGCGTTTGGGGAACGGGAGGGAGGTCTAAGGCGGGTTTGAAAACAGAAGGGGAAGGGTGTGTTTCACCTGCAATGCTCTGTTTATGAGGTGTTTTTGGGGTAGGTGTAGTTCCTTTTTTAGCTTTAGACATCTTTACTGTTATTGTATAACATTCCAAAATAAAGCGATATCCCCGAGTTCACCAATACTGTGCGAAAATATAAAACAGTTTTGGTGAATGTGGGGAAAACGCTTAATTATGGAAAGTTATAAAATAACAACAAAGATGTCTAAAACTAAAAAAGGAACA
>JAIXPV010000460.1 GCA_027486105.1 Runella sp.
CGGTGACCACCGAATCAGTAACTTTCTGTTGTGGCAATTGGCCTACGCAGAGCTCTATTTTTATGACGACGTATTTTGGCCCGACTTCCGCCGTAACCACCTGCACGAAGCCATTTTGTCTTTTCAGCAGCGGGAACGCCGATTCGGAAAAACCAGCGAACAGATTCTGAGCGATGAGAAATAAAGCAGTTATTTTATCGTTATACCATTTTGGATAAAAATGCTCTTTACGACGGATTTCTACCCTTGTTTTTCTTACTCTATCAAACTCGAAACACGTACAATCAACGCAACTATAAAGAATTGATACCGAACCGTGAGCGCAAGAATTGTGTACCTACCTATGAAAAATTTTAACCGCCCCGGCCGCTTAGCAACTTTTGTGGCCGTTTTTCTATGCACTGTAGTATCAGCGATGGCCCAACAATTGGGTCTTGGACAACGTACTACCAGCGCGCCCGTCGAAGATGCCGTTAGTTATGCCAACCCCAAGGAGCTCGTCATTGCCGACATCGTCGTGACAGGAAATCAATTTTTGGACCCCAACTCCATGATTTCAATGTCAGGGCTGAAAATTGGCGATAAAATCAAAGTTCCAGGTGAAGCCATCACTGGCGCCATCAAAAAATTGATGGATCAAAAAATCCTCGAAGATGTAGAAGTGCTCTATCGCAAGATTGAAGGTGACCAAATATGGCTTGAGCTTCATATAAAAGAGCAGTCGCGCTTGTTTAAAGTAACCTACGACGGGATTCGTAAAGGAGAGCAGGAATCCCTTAACGACAAAATTAAGCTTCCCAAAGGGCGTATTATTTCCAACACAATGATTAAAAACACACAGTTGGCCGTGAAACGCTTTTTTATGGACAAAGGATTTTTGAACGTTAAAGTACGCATCGCTCAAATTACGGATTCTACCCGGGGCAATGCAACTTTGAAAATTTTTGTTTCTAAAGGCCCCAAAGTCAAAATTCGCCAGATTGTTTTTAACGGACGCACTGAGATTTACGAACAAAAGTTGCGTAATAAAATGAAAGGCACCAAGCAAATGCGTTTTGGTCGTTTGTTTACGCCTTCTAAGTTTATCCCCAAAAAATACGACGAAGACAAGGAAAAAGTAATTGAGCTTTACAACAAGAACGGTTTCCGTGACGCCACAATTGTCTCTGATTCAATCATCCAAAACCCCGACGGCAAAACCATTGATTTGGTCATGAACATTGAGGAGGGACCTCGTTATTATATCCGTAACATAACTTGGGAAGGAAATTATCTTCGCTCTACAGACGTGTTGAATAAAGTATTTGGGCTCAAAAAAGGAGACATCTACAACCCCGAAGAAATCCAAAAACGCCTTGAAGCTAATCCAGGTCAAGATGTAAGCTCACTTTACATGGACGACGGCTACTTATACTATAACTGTCGACCCGTTGAAAAATCCATCGAAGGTGATTCAATAGATATCGAAATGCGGATTTTTGAAGGAAAACAGGCAACCATCAATAAAATTATTTTGAACGGTAATACCAAAACCAGCGACCACGTAGTAATGCGCGAGCTGTTTACGCTACCAGGCCAAAAATTCAGCAAAACGGAGATTATCAACACGCAGCGCCAGCTTTCACAGTTAGGTTATTTTGATGCGGAAAAAATTGGCATTCAGCCTATCCCCCACCCCGAAGATGGCACCGTAGATATTGAATACACCGTTGAAGAAAAACCAAGTGACCAAATCGAACTCTCTGGCGGTTGGGGTGGATTTATCGGATTTGTAGGTACGTTGGGATTGGTCTTCAACAACTTTTCCACAAAAAATATCACAAACCTAAAAGCATGGAAACCCCTGCCTTCGGGCGACGGGCAGAAATTGGCGGTACGTTTCCAAGCCAGTGGGCGTCAATTCCAAACGTATTCGATTAGCTTTACCGAGCCTTGGCTAGGTGGTAAAAAACCTGTAACCTTTGGAATAAACCTTAGCCGCACGGTGTACCGTACTGTGGATTATTCTAATTTTTATACCCGCTCAAACAGCAGCGCCCTAAATTTCTTAGGTTCTTACAAAAACACTGGGGTTACGGTTTCTCTCGGCAAACGTCTTAAAATTCCAGATCGTTATTTTGTGTTGAGTTCGGCATTGTCTTATCAGCGCTACCGCATGGATAGCCTTGACTTGTTTGGAATTGGTTATCCTAACGGAGTTTCAAACAACTTGACCCTCAACCTAACGCTATCGCGCAATACAATCGACAACCCGCAGTTCCCACGTGGAGGGTCTTCGTTCTCTTTGAGCAGCACCTTTACCCCTCCTTATTCGGCCATTACGGGACAAACCAGCTTCTCCAACAACGAAAACCGCTATAAGTGGGTAGAATACCACAAGTGGATGTTTGACGCCAGTTGGTTCCAGACCGTCGCAGGAAAACTTGTATTGAGTACCCGGGCACACTTAGGTTTCTTAGGTAGATACAATAAAAACCTCTCCATCAGTCCTTTTGAGCGATTCGTGCTTGGAGGCTCAGGGTTGGCAGGTTATGGAATGTTTGCGTTGGCACAGGATATTATTGGTTTGCGCGGGTATGCTGACCGCGCGCTTGTTCCAATCTATAACCGTTTGAGCACAACTGATGCCTCTCAAACAACTGGTGCCACCAACACGGGAGTGGCATCAAGTCTTGGAGGGGTTGCCTATAGTAAATACGTAATGGAACTCCGCTATCCTCTCTCACTCAACCCTTCGGCCACCATTTTTGGTTTGGTATTTGCCGAAGCAGGAAACAACTGGGGAACCGATGCACCGCAGAAAAAGTACAAAGATTTCAATCCGTTTGACCTTAAACGTTCTGCTGGGGTTGGAGCACGTATTTTTATGCCTGCATTTGGTCTCATCGGTATCGACTGGGCGTATGGATTTGATCCGCTACCAGGACAAACCAAACGCAGCGGACCCCAATTCCACTTTACGATTGGTCAACAACTTAGATAAAAAAGCAGATTTTGGATACCGGGCATTGAAAAAGAGAAAAAACGATGCCTATTATCCGGTCTTCAAAATCCAAAAGATGTATGAAAACCCGCCGGCTTTTACTACTTTTGCAGTTTGTTCTAGTAACCTACTCATTATCAGCCCAGAAATTAGGGTATATCGATATGGAGTACGTAACGACAAAAATGCCTGATTATCAAAAAGCACAAGCCGAATTGGATAAATTTTCGGATCGCTGGGCCAAAGAAATTCAGGATAAATATGCCGAAATAGATAAACTCCAACGCCTCTATCAAGCCGAAGAAGTATTGCTGACCGATGAAATGAAACGCAAACGCCAGCAGGAAATCAACGACAAAGAACGCGAAGCAAGAGAGTATAACAATAAAATTTTCGGCTTTGAAGGTTTGCTGTTTCAAAAGAAAAAAGAACTCATCAAACCCATTACCGACCAAGTATATAAAGCCAGTGAGCGCGTATGTCGGCAACGGAGGTTGGATATGCTACTTGACAAATCCAGTGATTTTGTCATTATTTATTCAAACCCTGTCCATGATTATACCGATTATGTAATGGAAGAATTGGGCTTAGTAACAGACACAAAAAATAATAAAACGAGTACACCCGGCGTTAATACGCCTGCGGCTAAACCAAATGCAACGGATACCCCAAATAAAACAACCAAACCAAAACAGTAGATAAAAATGAAGAGCAAATTCATCGTGGCCCTGGTAGCCATTGTAGCTTTAATCGGAGTAGAAACGAACGCCCAACAAGCCCCTAAAATCGGTTGGACCAATGTAGACTATATCTTGTCAGTATTGCCCGAAAGCAAAAAAATCGAAAACGAACTCCAAATCCAGCAGCAACAGATTCAAAAAGCAATGCAGGACAAGCAGAAGGAGTTTGAAGATAAATATAAAGCCTACGAAGCCAACGCTACCAAGTGGTCGGAAATCATCCGTGCTGATAAAGAAAAGGAGCTTAGCCGTCTTCAAACAGATTTTCAGGATTTTCAACGCACTTCACAGGAGTCATTACAGAAAAAACAACAGCAATTGATTCAGCCCATCTTGATTAAAATCAACACGGCTATCGAGGCAGTAGGTAAAGAAAATAGCTATACCTACATTCTCAACATGGATGGTGGTGCACAAACTACCCCTATTATTCTGTTTGCCGGCTCTGACGACTTGAACGTAAGCAACCTTGTATTGAAGAAATTAGGTGTTGATCCTGCCGAAATCGAAAAGCAGCAAAAAGCTGCCGCCGAAGCTGCCGTTCAGCAACTAAAGCCTACCACAACTACTCCACAGCAGCCTGCAGCTAACAAGCCTGCAACCACTGCCCCAGTGAAGAAGAACTAAAAGTATAGAAAGCACAAAAAGAG
>JAIXPV010000250.1 GCA_027486105.1 Runella sp.
AAATCCCAAACCCTGGCTGTTCAAACAATGAATTTGCCCCTTGGGCGCTTAAATACTACCGTGGTAAGCTCTACGTAGGAGTGGTATGTACGGCAGAAACATCGCAAAAGAAAAGCGATTTGAGGGCAGCTATCTATGAATTCAACCCAAAAACCACCTCTTTTAAAAATATCTTTGAATTCGGTCTGGACTACCCTCGTGGCTCTATTGATAATACACTAGGATGCGACACAATCAACGGATGGCGGCCTTGGACCAACGTTTTTCCTAAACAATGTAACTATCCAGCAGGGGCCCCCGATCCAGTTGCCGCATTTGCCGTTTATCCACAGGCTATTTTATCCGATATAGAATTTGACGATGACGGCTCACTGCTTATCGGATTTATGGATAGGCTTGGCTTACAAACGGGACAAAATCAACCTGGCATTGCGGTGGATGATACCTTAAATTACTATGGGTTTATGAGCGGCGATTTAGTCAGAGCGCAGTATAATTCTAATGGTACATATACTCTTGAAAATAACGGCAAATCTGGTAATTTACAAGGATATAGTTCCAATACTAATTCCGGTCCTGGTGGGGGGGAGTTTTTCGGCGAAGATTATTGGCTCAATAGCAATAACGAAGTAGGGCACGGAGAAATTACGAACGGAGCACTCCTCAAAATAGCGGGTATTCCAGAAGTACTGGTTTCGGCCATGGACCCCATACACGGCGTGTATTTATCTACTGGTTTTCTTGCCTATGATACCAAAACTGGCAAACGAAATCGAAGTTTTTCCGTTTATTCACTCAGCCCAGGTTCATTGGGTAAATCAGGTGGTGTAGGGGACCTAGCAAAAATTTGTGAACCAGCGCCGCTTGAAATCGGTAATACAGTATGGCTTGATGTCAACAAAGATGGCATACAAACACCTAATGAAGTGCCGCTTGACAATATTATTATTACACTTCACGATATGCAAAACGGCGGGACTGAAGTAGCCCGTGATACCACAGACAACGACGGACACTATTATTTTAATGATACAAACGTTGCCGGTGGATTGAAACGAAAACATGCCTATGAAATTCGGATTGACCTGAATCAGGAAATTCCAACGTCGGTGCTAGACACCATCCCCGCCAATGGCAGGCTGCAGGTGCAAACCGTCAAACTCATTGATACCTTAACGATTTCGCCACTACGGGTAACGGGATATACCCAAAACTTCCTTCGTGATTCTGATGCTGAGTTTAACAATGATTCAACCCAAATAGTAGTAAAAGTAACGACGGGCGATAACTCCCAAAATAACTACACTTTTGATATCGGAATGACAATTGAAGAAAAAATCGATCTCGAAATCAAAAAACGCGTTATCGACAATTGTGTACATGAAGTAGGCGATGAAGTTAGGTTTGAAATAGTGGTTCGAAATGCCGCAACGGCCATTGCCGATAGTGTGATGATCGCAGATACCCTGATTAACAATCTGAGCTTTGTCAATTTCAGCGCAAGCAAAGGAACCTACAACCCATCAACACACATCTGGGGACCTTTCTCACTGCAGCCTGGCGAGTCTGATACCTTGACCATTACGGCTAAAATCAATAGCATCAACGGCTTCAAAGGCGGATTTTTGAGCAATCAGGCAGAAGTTATCAGGGCAATAGGAATTGATGTAGATTCTGAACCCAACAACTCGAATAAAACCGAAGATGATTACACCATTGCCTACTTAAGTGTACCAATACCCATTTGTACCTCCCGAAAAGATACCCTAATTATAAAAGCACCAGATGGTTTTACTTCTTTTCAATGGTTTAAAGATGGGGTCGAAATCACAGGAGCAACTTCCCAGACTTTGTCGGTCCATGAACCTGGAAGCTATACTGTTAAAGTCGATTCAGGCCAATGTCCAACCAACAACTGCTGCCCGATTGTAGTTAGAGAATATTGCGAATGTCCAAACACCATGTGTGTTCGGGTTAGTTTGAAAAAAATAAAAGCGTCGGATAGTACTTCTCCCTAACTCAACCAAAAGCGAAGCGAAACTTGCATATGTGATGTGCACGTCTCGCTTCGCTTTTACTTACTCTTGATAAACGTTCCTCAAAAACCAATTTGACCAATTTCAATCACAGGAGTAGATTCAAAGTCCAGCATGGCATTAATCAACTTGGCATAGGTAAAAGCACCCAAATCCTCCACCCGCATTTTTTGTTCAATAATGACTCCTTCTCGTAACAGTTGTGTCCGTTTGGTTCCTTTTAACAATGGCCTATTGGGGGTAACCCATTGGCTCCCATCCCAACATACCACGTTGGCATAAGAGGTATCGGTGATTAGTCCTTCCTTAACTATCAATACATCGTCGGCTTTTCCGCGCTTGTCAAAATTTCGTTGAAGAGCCTCTCGGTCTTGAAATTTAAACCCATATTCAATCCCATCGTCGACCACCAAAAGCAGGCTCTTAATCACCCGAGGCTGGTAAGCCTCAAATTCGATTTTTTCAATCTCACGCCCGTACGTTATCCGGCATTTATAAAGCCCTTGGGTTACCTCTTGCGGAATATCAATCAACCTATTCAAATCCCACTCTTTTGTTGCGCCAAAACAAGCCCGACGCGTGCGATTAAGCCGTTCGTTATGGTACAAAAGGTTTGACAGTTGTCCGTCGGCCAGACGAATTGTTTCAATACATAGGGGTAAATTCATGGGCAAGGGGTAAATAAACTTTGTCAATTACTTCACGGTATTCGGACTGCGCTTCGCTACGGGCGGTAAGACCGCCACCGCTTTTAAACACCAGTCGGTCATTTATTTTTTCAATGAACCGAATCAGCACACCACTGTCTAGGTTTTCGCCGTCAAAAATGCCCGCTACTCCTGTATAATAGCCTCGTTCATAGCCTTCTGCTTCCTGAATTATTTCAAGCGTACGGGGTTTGGGCGCGCCGCTGATAGAGCCCGCGGGCAACAATTTAAACAACCAATCGCCTAGGGTTTCGCGCCAATTATCGGGCATTGTTCCTGCAATTTCGGAGCTCACCTGCAACAATGTTTTTTGGTTGGTTGCAATTTTATCAATAAACCGATAGCGCTCTACCCATACTTTTTGGGCCACCATGCTCAGGTCATTTCGAATCAAATCCACAATTGTAGCGTGCTCGGCGGCTTCTTTTACGTCTGCCAATATCCGTTCTTGGGCCAAAGGCAAATCAGCATCAATGGGGCCTTTCATCGGAAAAGACGCAACACGATTGCCTCGAACTTGCACAAAAATTTCGGGTGAAAAACACACAAATTTACCTCGCCACCACAGGCGATATTTTGCTTTTGTCTGGTTAAAAATCGTCGTCAAATCCAAATCGGTCGTTATTTCCGTACATACCGACAAATTCACCAAAAAGGAATTACCTCGTTTTATCTGATGAAGGACAAAATCAAATTTAGGGGAATACTGCTCAAATGAGAGTGTACGTTTGTGGAATTGAGCGCGGGGTTGAGCGGGCTCCCCTTCTTTTGGGGTGTTGGTCAGGCCGTTAAATTCGTACCGCAACTCATCGGCATTTACTTCATCCAAGCGTAAAACGACGGGTTGTTGGGCTAAAAAATCAATGATAAACAAAAACGGGATGCGCGCGCGCCCGTATTGGTTTATTTGGTGGATGGCTTCTGGTGGAGTGAGGATTGGTATCATTTCGCCACAAAATTCATAACTTTCGTCAGCTTGTTCATGTTTATAAAGAAATTTTAACCGTTTTGATACGTCAAAAATTCCAATCAAGAATACTGTTTACGTCGTTGCAAATCCTCTTGTTGGGTTGTATGCTTACGCAGACGGCTTTCTCTCAGCAAAAACGGTTGAGTATTTTGCCTTTTCCAGCGGTGTATTATTCGCCCGAAACGCGTTGGGCTTATGGTGCGGCGTTGACCGCTACGTTTCGTTTCAAAAACGACTCGCTCAAAGCCCGTCCATCGCAAATGAGTTTGGGCATTGTGTTTACCCAAGAAAAACAATCTCTTTACTATTTACCGTTCCAGTTGTTTCTCAAAAATGCCCAGTATTATTTCAACGGTGAGCTCGGGTTTTATAAGTACAACTATTATTACTTCGGCATTGGCAACCAGCCCGTACCGAAGGAGCTTTTTGGGGTTGATTTTCCCCGCGTTCGGCTTAATTTTTTCAAAAAAATCTACCCTCATTTGTACGCAGGGGTTCGGTATCAATACGAAGATTATCGCATTACCCAAACCGTTCCCAACGGCGAGTTTGCTAGCGGAAGCGTTCCAGGCACTCCGCGTAGCATCACTTCAGGAGCGGGAGTAGGTCTGTTTTACGACACACGAGACGTTATTTTTTTTCCGACAAAAGGCATGACAGCCGACATTGCCTATTTCAATCATGCCCCGTTTTGGGGAGCCAGTGTTGTTTTTAATCGTTTGTGGGCAGATTTTTCTGGCTACCAAACCTTATCCAAAAAAGTGGTTTTGGCAGGAAATCTGTTCAGTAGTTTTACGTGGGGCAATGCTCCTTTTAATATGCTGTCTGAACTCGGGGGCGGCAAACGAATGCGCGGGTATTATCAAGGTCGCCTCCGCGACGACAACGTTTTGCTGGCGCAGGGTGAAGTACGATTCGGGGTTTTCAAACGCTTCGGCGGCGTAGTATTTGGATCAACGGCGGTACTTGGCAACCAAAGAGACATTGTTCGGTGGCATGACCCTAAGTTTGCTTACGGAACAGGAATACGTTTTACGGCCAATCGCCGCGATCACCTCAACATTCGGTTTGACTATGCCATTGGCCAAGAAGGCGGCAATTTTTATTTCACCATCGGCGAAGCTTTTTGAGAAAGTATACTCCATAAAACTTGTAAAGCAACCTAAAATCCAATGGTTGAATAAGGATAAACCCATTCATAATACTCAATCTAAGTGCTGAGATTTTATGCGTATATCAGTCATTATACCAACCTTCAACGAAGAAAAAAACATTGCCAACCTCGTAAAATACCTCCAAGAAGAGGGCGGGGAAGCATTGGCCAATATAATCGTAGTTGACGGCAATAGCGAAGACAAAACCACCGATATGGCCCGAAAAGCAGGCGCAAAAGTCGTGATTTCACCCAAAAAAGGTCGCGCTGCCCAAATGAACTACGGCGCTAGTTTTGCCACGGGCCAAATTTTATATTTCATTCACGCCGATGCCCGTCCACCCCGTGGTTTTATCGACGATATTCAAAGCGCCATACGCGAAGGCTATCAATCGGGCTGCTATCGTTTCCGTTTCGATTCTGACAAAACACTGCTTAAACTCAACAATTATTTAACACGTTTGAACATCCTCACGGCGCGGGGCGGCGACCAAACCCTTTTTATCACCCGCCCGTTGTTTGATGAACTCTACGGTTTTGATGAATATTACGTCATTATGGAAGAATACGATTTGCTACGCCGATTGTGGAGAAAAAACCGAAGCGCATTTAAAATCATCCCTAAAGAGGTGTGTGTATCGGCCCGCAAATACGACACCAACAGTTGGGCACGTGTACAAGTCGCCAACCTAGTGGCCATGACCTTGTTTCGGTTTGGGGCCGAACCAGCCCGCATTGCCGCCATGTACAAAAAGATGCTTCATTACCAATGACATACAAACCAGTAGCTTAGCTACACATCCCGATAAATCAATTATAGCACGGCAGAAAGAGGTTTTTATTACATTTGTTCTCTCTATAAAAAAAACCAACCTTTATGCCAAAATCTACTCATCTTCTTGCCTTATTGGGCGGGCTTCTACTAAGCTTTACGGCTTTTTCACAAGACTTTATTCCTGCTTATGACCGGTTTTCGGGCAAAGAAACATCGTACATCACCCTCGAAAACGGCACCAAACTAGAAGGAACCCTCGAAGATTTAGACCGCCGTAAAGGGCTCATCGAAGAGGTGATTATAAAAGATGCCAGTGGCAAAAAAATCACGCTCAAGCCCGACCAAATCAAGTCCATGTACCTCATGCCCAGCGGTTATTCCAAATTCTCGACCAATTTGGATGTGGGTACAAAAGTAAAAAAATGGGACGCACAATACATTGACAGTGAAATCATTAAAAAAGGCTATGCCTATTTTGAAAAAGCTAAGGTTGTCCTAAAAAAAGACCAAGAAATGCTGCTGATGCAGTTATTAAATCCTGGATTCAACAGCAAAATAAAGGTATTTCACGATCCCTTTGCGGCCGAAACCATGCGCGTAGGATTTGGTGGTATGACCATGGCCGGCGGCGACGATAAATCGTATTATGTACAGGCGGGCGACTTACCCGCCAAAAAACTCAAAAAGAAAGAATACGAAGACGAAATCAAGGTAATGTACGCGAGTTGTCCAGCACTGGTAAAGAAAATCGGTGAAAAACTCCGCTGGTCAGAGTTTGCCAAGCACGTGTATGAGTTTTCGTTTGAATGCCCCTAAAACAATACGTAGAGCCGCAATATATTGCGGCTCTACGTGGCCTCCACTATTTTTTTTCGGAGTTCATATTCTTCCTTTTCTATCTGACTATCAACCTCTTGATGGCGGCTTCCCAGTATAACCAAAACCCGACCAACTTGATTGAATGCCTTCTGAGCACCCGCCAAAGAGTGGTTAATCCGTTGCTGTACAATCCAGTCGGTAATCAAATTATCAAAAAACACATCTAAAAACCCTTCAACGTCCGTTAGTTCAACGTCCAAATTAAGTGATTGCTTTACGTCAGCCAATTCACGGCGAAAATTCAATTCGTAATGCCGCATAGAGCTTAGTGTTTTGCGAACGTCACCCAAACGTTGCTGTTTTACATAGCTGCTCAACATCCCGCCCCCCATTACATCCCACGTACCCCAATTTCGGGCACTTTTGAGTTGTTTAATCAATAATTCCAACAATTCTTGGTACAATTTTCCCGCTTCCAGTGCCTGCAAAATTTCCAATTTTTGTTTTTTCAACGCCTGCCACTGCGTATGTCGTTGTTTTAATGCCTGAGCAACTGGGGTGGGTTCAAGCAACAAAAGGGAAAGTTTGGTTTCCAATTTAGCTTCCAACATTTCTTCGGCTTCGTGGATTCTTTGCATTCTGACTTGCAGTTCTTCTGCCTCTCTTTCACTGAGCGTCAACGATTGCCGCGCTTCGTCATATTTCAACTGCGCCATTAATGCTTCTCGACGTTCTTTCTCCAACTGTTGGTCTTTGTTTCCTAGTATCGAATAAAACAAACCCACCAACGAAAGGCTTTCGAGCGCTGTTACATCGGCGCGTTCTTTCGCCAATTGATCTTGTAAACGAGCCAAGTGCGCCTTTTGATTAGCCATTTTCGCCCCAATGTCAATCAAACGTGCTTCAACCCACTGCTTTTCGGCAATTTGGGTTTGGAGGTATTGAAGTTCTTTGTTGAGGCGAGTGTATTCTTCCATCTTAGTTATTTTTGCTCAAAATAACTCGTTTAAATCCGTTTACCCGGCTAACTTTGGGGCAAACGGATTCAACTAAAGAAGAACGGTCTTTTTTATCTATTCAAACCAAATGAAAACATACATCGAACAAAACAAAGATAGATTTCTGAGTGAGTTGTTTGACTTGCTGCATATCCCATCCGTCAGTGCTGACCCTAAATTCAAGGGCGATATGCGCCGCTGCGCGGAGGCCGTGAAAGAATCCATCCTAAAAGCCGGTGCCGACTTGGCCGAAATTCACGAAACTCCAGGCCATCCGGTGGTTTACGGCGAGAAAATCATTGACCCCACCCTGCCCACCGTATTAATCTACGGCCACTACGACGTACAACCTGCCGACCCGTACGAACTGTGGGAAACGCCTCCTTTTGAGCCTACCATCAGAAATGAGCGCAT
>JAIXPV010000239.1 GCA_027486105.1 Runella sp.
CCCTCAAACTTGTATTTACCCGTAAACTCTTTTAAAGCGGTAGTATCTTTGGAGGCCATAGCGGTTTGAGGAGCCGTTTGAGCTGAGGCTGAATAAGAAACCGCGAAAACTCCGAGAATAAAGGAAAAAATTACTTTTTTCATAAGTCTTACTTGAATTTTGAAATTTTTAAGGTTAATAATTTACAATGATAAAGAAGAGTTTTTAATACGACCATTTATTCTCTCTGTTTTTTTTATTAAATTCTTGTTTAAGTACAAAATTTATCCCTATTAGCTAAAATCCAGCCTCTCAAGGGGGAGCTGGATTCCTGTTATACCTAAACCTTTTTTTCTACTACTGGAAGAGTAAACTCAAACTAAATAAAAACTTGATATTGGATGGTCACGGCGCCGCGTCGTCCGTTGGATTTTAAAAGGCCGTCGGAGGCATTCTGATACACTGGACGATTTTGGAAATCCAACGATATTTTGGAGTTATGGGCTTTCAATAACCAATTAAGGCCAACGTTATAAATGCCCGCGACTTTGGTGAGGCGTTGATAATCTGCCAATTGTGCGGATGCGTAAGGCATAAGTGTACCATTTTTGCTTAATAAATCTGCAGCGCACAGATACCCGAATTGACTGTAAATTACACTTCCAGTACCAAACATCGGAAAGGCATTTCCCTGAATTCCCGATACTCCCGAAAGCGACTGCGTAGTTCCGTTGGCAGGGTTCATGATTCCGTTGAAACGTAGGTAGTTAGCGCCATAATCAGTATGGAAGTAGCCCAAATAAGCTGAGATAGCAGTGCCTTTGGCTTTATTGATGGGCATATCGGCAAACATCGCCAATGACCACAGGTTCAGGGCATTGTACACAGTGTCGCGGCCCGAGTTTTGGGTACGCCACGTGGCGGCTTTTTGGCTGATGAAGCCTCCTTCTACGTTCAGTACTTTCTTTTTGCCCAAATAAGTGCCCGTCATATAAGGGGTTTGGTGGGCTTCTTTATCAAAAAAATTATAAACCAAAAAGCCCTGATATTGCTTATGATGACCTTGGGCAGCAAAGGTAGAATTGGCAGAAATGGCGGGAACGGGGTTGCCGCTTGTGCCGATAGGGAAGGGGTCGGTTAATCCCAAACGGTAGTCCCATTTGCCCACTTGACCCCTAGCGTAGAGCGTAAGTTTACGTGAAAATTCATCGGTTTGGTCAACGGTCGCTTGGGCAAAAACGGGAACATCCATCGTCATAATGGTGGATACGCTGGGTTGACTAAAACGAGAAAGACCGTTGAGAATGGTCAACCCACCGCCTATTTTGAGCCAATCTTTGTGGTCGAATACCGAGTATTCGACCACTGCATCGTGAACGAAGAAGGCAATTTTACGATTAGAAGGCACTCCCTGGGCATTGCCTAGGGCGGGAAAACCATTTAAAAAATTAAAATTGTTCATTCCCAACTGAAAATAAACAAAGGTGCGGTCGGTGATTTGCCCAAGTAATTGGATACGTGTACGTCGCAGGCCCAAATCCAGAGTTTGGGGGGAGGCTTCTCCTAATACAGTAGTATTGGGATTGCTGTTGTTGAAACGAAACCACGTTTGATTCAAAAATGTAGCTTTAAAAAAATGGGTTCCTGAAGGATTGAGATTGTACTTCAGTTCGTTTTTTTCGGGAATTGTTTTGAGAGAATCTTGCGCTTGGGAAGTGAGAGCGCATACTAAAAAAATCCAACTTAGGTGCTTCATGGTGCGAGCTTATTTTTTTCGACACAAAGCACCATTTAAAAGATTAATACCGCCTAAAAAACAAATTAAAAAGCAGTTAAAGCATTCTTTTATTTTTCACTTCCCTAAGTTTATTCTAAATTAGTGTTTTCAAAAACCCACAAAATCAACGATTTACCCCCTACTTTTAGCTTTTGGGCATGAAAAACTCGCTCATTTTTTGGATTCTCTTTTTGCCGCTGTTCAAAACAGTAGGACAGGTGCCGCGTATTGACCATACTCGAAATCATAACCGAGTCTACAAAGACAGCCTAAAAGTCGTGGCCAAAAAGCTATTGGCAGAAGTTGAACGCCAGCCTGGAGTACCCAAAAATTTTATGCAAAAAATGCAGGTGCTAAACCTGCTCGGAACTCTGTATCTGGAAGGAGATTATAAAGAACTAGATACTAGTATGGCCTACAACGACCGTCTGTTTGAGTTGGCTAAACAACAGGGCGATAAAGAGATGATGATTGACGCGTTGCTGCGTCGGGAGGTGAAGTATCGACGAGGGCACGATTATGTGAGGTCGCTCGAAATCAGTCTTGAAGCGCTTAAACTTTGTGATGCCTTGGACGGAAAGTGTCGCAAGGCGTGGATGATTCAGCAAAATTTGGGGTTAAGTTTTCTTCGTTCTTCCGATAATCCCAAGGCTGAAAAATATTTTAAAACGGCGTTGGCTCAGTTGGAAAGCATGCCCGATGACGATAGGCCGCTCAAGCTAAAACACATCTTGGGACTCTATAGTATGCTCAATACCCTTTATCAACAGTGGGGGAAGGATAAATTGGTACTCGAAATGTTTGACCGCCAACTTGCCATAGCTCAGGAGCTGAACAATAAGATTTCGTTGGCGGGCACCTACGAAGAGATGGGTGATTACTACAACAAAATCGGGCGGGCGGGTAAGGCATTGCCGTTGTTAAGTAAAGCGTTTGCCCTATTTGAAGAAGTAAACCATACAAGAGGGGTGGCTTCGGTCACCAATAGCCTTGGAGAATCTTTTTTAGCCCTGAAGGATTATACCAAAGCCCAAAGTTACGCCGAAAAAACGTTGGCCATGGCCAATCAGTATAATTATGCCTCTCTTAAACCTTTTGCGTATCATACCCTTACCGAAGCCTACGATAAGCTCGGCAACGAAATGGCTTCCCTGCGTGCTTATCGGCAGGAAGTTACCCTGCGCGACAGCCTGGGCATTGCGCGCCGGCTGGTAGCATTGGCCGATATGCGGCGGGCGTATGAGGTAGATGGTGCCCGGCTAGAACAGCAGATTGCGCTGCAAACCCGGACGCGTAATTTCCTGCTCATTGTGGTACTTCTGCTGAGTGCAATCGGCATAGGACTGATTTTTCACAGCCGAACATTACGCCAGAAAAACTATGAATTGGCCCGCAAAAAAGGGGAAATTGAACAAGCTTTTTTGAGAGGACAAACGACCGAACGAAAACGTGTAGCTTCGGAGTTGCACGATAATTTGGGCGGTCTTCTGTCGGCGGCCAAGCTCAGCTTACAAATTCTTGACCCTTCGCAACTTGACCGCCATGAGCGCGAAATTTATGATAATGTGGTAGAAATGATGATTGATGCGTGCCGTCAGGTGCGTACGCTCTCGCATAATATGCTCCCCGAAGATTTGGAACGCGAAGGGCTTTTGCCCGTATTTGACCGCTTGATTTACAAACTAAACTCTGCTGGAACAACGCAATTTAGCCTCCAAACGGGAGGCGATTTGCCAGCGCGACTTACGCCCGAAATTGAGTTTAATCTCTATTTGATTGGTTTTGAATTATGCAATAACGTGCTAAAACACGCCAAAGCCACCAAAACCTTTGTGACGCTGCAACGACTGGGGAATCGGGTGATTTTGACCGTAGCCGACAACGGAAAGGGCATTCCAACCCAACGAGTGGAAGAAGGAATGGGCCTACAAAATATCCGTCAGCGGACGTTGGATATTCGCGGCACGCTCTCCATCGAAAGCCAACCAAACGGGGGGACGGTCATCATCATTAATATTCCGTATGAAGAAACAAGGCAATTTCTTGCTTCGGAGGTTGTTACAGACAACTGATTTTTTCGGCTTCAAAAATTCGATACTTAAAATGACGGCCGCTGAGCCTGTCGAGGTAGTTCATCAAAAACTGAGTGGGCGTTTTCTGAATTTGGGTAGTACTGACGGTTCGTAATTGACCTTGGCGATTCATCACCAAATCGTTTGCTTTGTCGCCATTTCCGCCCAAGTTATGAAAGTCAAGCACATCTTTGGCTTCAAAAACAGGGTGCTGTCGTTGCCAATCTTGCCACCAACGTTCCCGCTCACGAACCACGGTGTCGGTGTAAAGCGTCACCGACGACCACGCGTAGGGCTCGCCCACCTTTAGCGCTTTTAGGTGAACTTGTGCCCCATCCCAACGAAGCTCCGAAAGCTCGGGCTCATTGCTTTCCTCTACTACCACCAACGTAAACGGCTCGATGCCAGTGAAATCGTATTGGTTGGCAAAATCTGTTAGATGTGCAAACCTAAAAAAATCAAGAACAACTTTTCCTCGGCTCGTCCGATAGGGAGGTTTGTGATGATGGTTTATAAACGCTCCGTTGAGTAGGCAAACGGTTGCCTTGGGCGAAGCCGCAATCCAAGTACCACCTGCCAGCCCGTCTTGAGGATAAAAGACGGGCGTAGAATCAATAAGGTACTTTTTGGGAGGCAAAGCTTTGGGGCGGCCTACGCTCTCATCGCGGTTAGAAGTCAGGATAAAACCTTGTTGGTATGGGATATAGGTTACGAAGCACATGGTTGGCCAGTTTATTTTTCTGCCGAAACAGAAGACTAATTGTAAGATTATTTTATCGTTTTTATCCAACGAACACCACTTTCTGGTACTTGATGGTTGAGTACGCCACGCCAAAATGTATCGGTACGGCTATTTCGGGAAATTGCTCTCTAAGCGCAATTTTTATAATGGCAAAATGATGAATGGCGTGTTCGG
>JAIXPV010000171.1 GCA_027486105.1 Runella sp.
AAAGGCCCAGTACTCGGTTGTATGGTTGGGTTTAACCGTAATGGTGCCCCCAGTTTCCATCGTTGACCATTTTATTTGTCCAGCACAGTTGCCTGTGGCCGATAAAACAGCACTTTGTCCTTCGCAGATAATGCCTTGGGACGCTTTTAACCCTAAAGGTTCCCCTCCCATAACCGTAATAATGATATCGTCTGCAAAACAACTGACACATCCTTCGGTACGACATGTTGCGGTGTATTTAGCCGTTGTTACTGGATAAATAATAATTTCTTTCCCCATCATTCCATTAGACCAAATTACCTCCCCAGAGCATCCTTTGGTGGTTAGTTTAACAGAATCACCGAAACAGAGTGTGGTTTTTGTAGCTTCAACAACTGGAGTAGCAGGTATGGAGACCGTAATCACCAACTCATTGGAAGCTTTGCTTTTACACGCTCCCTTTAAGCACACCGCTTTGAATGTCGTCGTTTGAGTTGGATAAACAGTTAGGGTTGCTCCCGTCTTTTTAGTTGACCATTCAACAGTTCCATCGCATCCCGTGGCCTTCAACACTACTGGTTGACCTGCACAGCTAACTTGTTTCTGACAACTTATGGTAGGGGCTGCTAAACTATCACAGTCTTCCTGCGCTATTGCTGAGGTATGGTAACTAAACAGGACAGCTGCTATAATCAGATATGATGCCAAGCGTAATTTCATACTTTGATTTTTAGACTCAATGTAGAATTATGTTTTTTCTATAATTCAGGTCACTTACCTTCGCGTAAACATTGTTTTGATTTTAAATCACAAATCGTGCCAATAGTGCTTTCATAATTGCACCAAAAACCTTACTATTTACGGAAACATGAACTATTTTCAAGGAAAAACGGCCTTTATTACGGGCGCAAGCCGAGGCATCGGATTGGCCATCGGGCTGCGCTTGGCGCAAGAAGGAGCCAATGTCGTCATTGCTGCCAAGACCACAGAACCCCACCCCAAGTTACCTGGGACTATCTACACGGCGGCGGCAGAAATTGAGGCTGCTGGCGGCAAAGCCTTGCCCCTGATAGTGGATGTTAGAGAAGAACAACAGGTATATGATGCGGTGGAAGAAGCGGTAAAGATTTTTGGCGGGATTGATATTCTAGTCAATAATGCTAGTGCTATTCAGTTAACTCCCACCCTAATGACTGATATGAAGCGGTATGATTTAATGCATCAGATCAACACCCGAGGTACATTTCTTACGAGTAAAGCCTGTTTGCCCTATCTACTCAAAGCTGACAATCCCCATGTATTGAATTTGTCGCCTCCGCTCAATATGGAGGCTCGTTGGTTTGCTCCTCATGTTGCTTACACCATGGCAAAATTTGGGATGAGTATGTGTGTATTGGGAATGGCGGGAGAGTTTCGAAAACAAGGAGTAGCTTTCAATGCGCTTTGGCCCAAAACCGCAATTGCAACGGCCGCAGTTCGCAATCTTTTGGGCGGAGAACAGTCTATTCAAAGATGTCGAAAACCAGAAATTATGGCTGACGCAGCCTATGCAATTTTGAGTAGACATAGCCGCGAGTGTACGGGCAACTTTTTCATTGATGAAGAAGTATTGCGTGAAAGTGGAGTCACAAACTTCGACAAGTATAAGTACACAGAAGTGAATGACAGTGAACTGTTGCCAGATTTTTTTATTTAATTTCAACTAGTAAAGCCTCCCTCTGACTTCGGTCGTCAGAGAAACTTTTCTGGTTTTTTCGGTGAGGAAGAAAATTTATATAGAGTAAAATATGATTTCCAATTACTTTGGAATTAGCTTTTGAAATTGTACCTGATATTATTGTCAAACTAAGTATTTTGCTTGATAATACAGCAGTTACGTTGGAGAGTGCAATTGGTAAAACGTACTTAAAAAGATGAAATCTTTTGTTTAATAGATGGTTGAAAGAGTAAGATTTTAAAAAAGTTTAAAAAAACTAACCGTCAGATTGACAGTTTTTTTTCTGAAATCTTATAGCTTTGTACCGCATTTTTTATAAGTATTTTAAGAAATCACCAACAAAAATTTTCTTGGTTAAAGCATTAACCGTTTAAAATTTTCGTTTTCTTTACAGCGCAAACACTTAAACTATTTTTCAATTAAACCCTAAAAGTAAGTCTGATGGAAAAGAAGGCTACATCTCCCGCACCGGCCAAGGCGGCCGCTCCCAAAAAATCAGCTGGTGGTCTTAACCCCATTCTGGTCATTCCTGTATTGTTGGTTATCGCTTACCTCGTTTATCAGTATATCTGCGGTGACCCTAGTCACTTTGTAGATGGAGACCACGAAAAAGGACCAAAATCTGGTGATTATTTCGGTATCGTTTATGAAGGGGGACCTATCGTACCATTGTTGTTTACCTGTTTCTTGACGGTATTAGTATTCTCAATTGAGCGTTTCTTTATTCTTGGCCGTGCCAATGGTTCAGGTTCAATTGATGAGTTTGTTCGCAAAGTGAAAGGCCTTCTTGACAAAAATGAAATCGAAGCGGCTATTAAAGAATGTGACAAACAAAAGGGCTCAGTTGGTAACGTTGTAAAAACAGCGCTTCACAAGTTCATCGAACTGCGTACAGAAACTGAACTGACAAAAGATCAAAAATTGGCGGCTCTTCAGAAAGAAGTTGAAGAAGCAACCAGCCTTGAGTTGCCTATGCTTGAGAAAAACTTGACCATTATCGCAACCTTGGCGTCTGTTTCTACCTTGACGGCTCTTCTTGGAACGGTATTGGGTATGATTCGTGCGTTTGCCGCTATGGGTAACACTGGTGCTCCTGATACTGGTGCTCTTGCAACAGGTATCTCTGAAGCACTTGTAAACACTGCTCTTGGTATCGGTACTGCAGCTATTGCTACCATCATGTACAGCTACTTTACAAGCCGTATTGATACGTTGACTTACAAAATTGACGAAATCGGTCTGAGCATCCAGCAAAATTTCTCAGCTCATAACTAAGAGTTGGCAGGGTAAATGTTATATATAAAAAAATTATATATAAATATTTGCTTTGTATTTGTTCGTGTTCTACATTTGTATTGTCAATTTAAAACGAAAGTAATATGCCTGCTCTAAAACCCAAGCGGAATTATCCGATGATGGACATGACGGCGATGTGCGACGTAGCCTTTCTGCTGCTGACCTTCTTTATCTTGACGGCTCAGTTCAAAGCACAAGATGCGGCAACCATCGAAACGCCCTCGTCTATATCGGCTATCAAAGTTCCCGATAAGGACATTATGATTATTAGCATAGGCAAAGACGGAAAAGTTTACTTTGGAGTGGATAACCAGCAAACGCGCCTTGCTATGCTGGATAATATCACCCAAACGGAAGGAGTACAATTTACTGATAAACAGAAAAAAGTATTTTCACTTCAAGCTAACTTTGGTGTTCCAATCCGTTCTTTACCTCAGTGGCTTAACGTAGGTGTGACCAATCCTGATAAAATGAAGGATGTGCCACAACCTGGTATTCCAACTGACTCAACCGCGCAAAACGAGTTGGCTAAGTGGATTTACCAAGCACGCCGTGCCAACCCCCAACTTCGTATCGCTATCAAAGGTGATAACGTTGCTAAGTTTGCTGTATTTAAAGATGTAATGGGCTCCCTACAAGCACAAAACATTAACAAGTTTAACTTGATTACAGGAACGGAGGCTCCCCCCGCTGGCTGGAAAGCAGAATAATTAACCAAACCACTATTAAAACTCTTTTAAGAAATGGCAGATATAGCACAAGGTGGTGGTGGCGGACACGGTGATAAGAAAGTCCGCAGTAAAAAAGCCTCTACACGCGTAGACATGACCCCGATGGTGGACTTGGGCTTCCTGCTCATAACGTTCTTCATCTTGGCTACTACGCTTAGCAAGCCTTCTTCGATGTCGTTAGCGGTGCCTGATAAGCAGACAGATGTAAAAGAACAGCAGTCAGAACCGCTAAAGGCCTCCAAAGTATTGACGTTGTTCTTGGCAAAAGACAATACCGTATGGGCGCTTGATCGGATTGCGGCTGACGACGACAAAGCCAAAACCGATTTGAAAAAAGTCTCTTTCGGTCCTGATTTGCGTACATTGATTTTTCAATCACAGGCACAGGTAGACCGTGAATACGGAAAAGATGATAAAGGCTTAAGTCAATTTGTAGTCGTTATCAAGCCTTTAAAGAGTAGCACCTATAAAAACATGGTAGATGCTCTTGATGAGATGGCAGTAACAAAAAGTAAACGTTACGCCCTCGTAGATGCACTTACGACTGCTGAGAAAGAGCTTTTAGGAGACAAAGCAGAATAATTGTATTTTATTTTATTAAAAAAATAACCAAACGCAATGGCTGAAAATAAAGCATCCGCGGTAACTCTCGACGATATGATTGTGGAGAACCGCAATAAAGCGTATGGTGCGTATGACCTGAGAAAAGTATACCGTCCAACGCTGACCAAATCCATGTTTATTGGTATCGGTCTGTTTGTACTGGCAATGCTTTCTCCGGCCCTCATC